>NZ_MEBQ01000013.1:0-1313 GCF_001722105.1 Salinivibrio sp. SS3
TCTTTATTTAAGTCCAACCCAAAACCGCTTGGGTGTTGTATGGTTAAGCCTCACGGGCCATTAGTACAGGTTAGCTCAACGCCTCACAGCGCTTACACACCCTGCCTATCAACGTTCTCGTCTAGAACAACCCTTTAGAGAGCTCGAGGCTCTAGGGATGACTCATCTCGGGGCCAGCTTCGCGCTTAGATGCTTTCAGCGCTTATCTGTGCCGAACTTAGCTACCGGGCAATGCGTCTGGCGACACAACCCGAACACCAGCGGTTCGTCCACTCCGGTCCTCTCGTACTAGGAGCAGCTCCCCTCAATCATCCAACGCCCACGGCAGATAGGGACCGAACTGTCTCACGACGTTCTAAACCCAGCTCGCGTACCACTTTAAATGGCGAACAGCCATACCCTTGGGACCGACTTCAGCCCCAGGATGTGATGAGCCGACATCGAGGTGCCAAACACCGCCGTCGATATGAACTCTTGGGCGGTATCAGCCTGTTATCCCCGGAGTACCTTTTATCCGTTGAGCGATGGCCCTTCCATTCAGAACCACCGGATCACTATGACCTACTTTCGTACCTGCTCGAGCCGTCACTCTCGCAGTTAAGCGGGCTTATGCCATTGCACTAACCTCACGATGTCCGACCGTGATTAGCCCACCTTCGTGCTCCTCCGTTACACTTTGGGAGGAGACCGCCCCAGTCAAACTACCCACCAGGCACTGTCCTCACCCCAGATAATGGGGCTAAGTTAGAACATCAAACATACAAGGGTGGTATTTCAAGGATGGCTCCACAGCAACTGGCGTCGCCGCTTCAAAGCCTCCCACCTATCCTACACATGTAGGCTCAATGTTCAGTGCCAAGCTGTAGTAAAGGTTCACGGGGTCTTTCCGTCTAGCCGCGGGTACACAGCATCTTCACTGCGATTTCAATTTCACTGAGTCTCGGGTGGAGACAGCGTGGCCATCATTACGCCATTCGTGCAGGTCGGAACTTACCCGACAAGGAATTTCGCTACCTTAGGACCGTTATAGTTACGGCCGCCGTTTACCGGGGCTTCAATCAATGGCTTCTCTTGCGATAACCACATCAATTAACCTTCCGGCACCGGGCAGGCGTCACACCGTATACGTCATCTTTCGATTTTGCACAGTGCTGTGTTTTTAATAAACAGTTGCAGCCACCTGGTATCTGCGACTGCCCATAGCTCCATCCGCAAGGGACTTCACCGCGGGCAGCGTACCTTCTCCCGAAGTTACGGTACCATTTTGCCTAGTTCCTTCACCCGAGTTCTCTCAAGCGCCTTGGTCTTCTCCA
>NZ_MEBQ01000014.1:0-1499 GCF_001722105.1 Salinivibrio sp. SS3
TTTGGGGTTGTATGGTTAAGTGATTAAGCGTAGACGGTGGATGCCTTGGCAGTCAGAGGCGATGAAGGACGTACTAACCTGCGAAAAGCGATGGTGAGCTGGTAAGAAGCATTTGAGCCATCGATGTCCGAATGGGGAAACCCACCTGCATAAGCAGGTATCTTAGCGTGAATACATAGCGCTAAGAGGCGAACTCGGGGAACTGAAACATCTAAGTACCCGAAGGAAAAGAAATCAATTGAGATTCCGGCAGTAGCGGCGAGCGACCCCGGAGCAGCCCTTAAGCGGCTTAGGCGTTAGGTGAACAGGTTGGAAAACCTGGCAATAAAGGGTGATAGCCCCGTAACCGACGGCGCCTTAGGCGTGAAAACGAGTAAGACGGGACACGTGATATCTTGTCTGAACATGGGGGGACCATCCTCCAAGGCTAAATACTCCTGACTGACCGATAGTGAACCAGTACCGTGAGGGAAAGGCGAAAAGAACCCCTGTGAGGGGAGTGAAATAGAACCTGAAACCGTCTACGTACAAGCAGTGGGAGCCCCATCACTAAGACACTTCATCTTAGTGAGACGCTATCACTTTGTTGATTGGGTTAACCACGCGCAGCGTGGGTCAACCGCCCAATCCAGCAGAGGTGACTTAGTGATGGGGTGACCGCGTACCTTTTGTATAATGGGTCAGCGACTTAATGTAAGTAGCTAGGTTAACCGCATAGGGGAGCCGTAGGGAAACCGAGTCTTAACTGGGCGACAGTTGCTTGCATTAGACCCGAAACCGAGTGATCTAGCCATGGGCAGGTTGAAGGTTGAGTAACATCAACTGGAGGACCGAACTCACTAACGTTGAAAAGTTAGGAGATGACCTGTGGCTAGGGGTGAAAGGCCAATCAAACTCGGAGATAGCTGGTTCTCCCCGAAAGCTATTTAGGTAGCGCCTCGGACGAACACTACTGGGGGTAGAGCACTGTTAAGGCTAGGGGGTCATCCCGACTTACCAACCCTTTGCAAACTCCGAATACCAGTAAGTGCTATCCGGGAGACACACGGCGGGTGCTAACGTCCGTCGTGGAGAGGGAAACAACCCAGACCGCCAGCTAAGGTCCCCAAGTTATCGCTAAGTGGGAAACGATGTGGGAAGGCTCAGACAGCCAGGATGTTGGCTTAGAAGCAGCCATCATTTAAAGAAAGCGTAATAGCTCACTGGTCGAGTCGGCCTGCGCGGAAGATGTAACGGGGCTAAGCGATACACCGAAGCTGCGGCAATGTCCTTATGGATATTGGGTAGGGGAGCGTTGTGTAAGCTGTTGAAGGTGTGCTGAGAGGCATGCTGGAGGTATCACAAGTGCGAATGCTGACATGAGTAACGATAAAGGGGGTGAAAAACCTCCTCGCCGGAAGACCAAGGGTTCCTGTCCAACGTTAATCGGGGCAGGGTAAGTCGGCCCCTAAGGCGAGGCCGAAAGGCGTAGTCGATGGGAAACGGGTTAATATTCCCGT
>NZ_MEBQ01000015.1:0-5121 GCF_001722105.1 Salinivibrio sp. SS3
TGTGGGGTTCCCATGTGAGAGTAGGACATCGCCAGGCTTGCTTTCTTGTTTTCAGATTTTTGGAAAAATCTGAAGGCAAAAACAGATTTAATCATCAAAGCAGATATGCGTAAGACTTTGATAAGAAAATACAGAGCCCTGACCTCACGGTCGGGGCTTTTTTTGTGTCTAAACCAACATTGTGCGCGTTTTGCTTCAATAACCTGCCGCCTCAAACTCTCTGAACCGTTATACATCGACAAGCGTGTGGCTGTTCTCACTCAACGCTGAAGCCGAGAGTCGATTCCAATATTACTCGGTGAAGCGCACTTTTCACCGGTAATCTATAGACATAAAAAAAACCTCCTTGGCGGAGGTTTTTTATCGAACTTATTCACTCACTATTACGCTGGGTTCTTAGCGATAAGTTTTCTTGTTCGCTCTGCAGGTTCTTCGAGTCCAAGCTTTTCATAGGCTTTCAGCATCAAAGGTAACGATGCGCGGGCTGCCTCTGTATCAGGGAAGTCACGCTGCAACGCTTGGCAACGGTTAACCGCGGCAACCCATGCTTCGCGACGGATGTAGTAATCAGCGGCGGCGAGCTCATAGTTGGCAAGGCGGTTTTTCAATGCGGTCATCCGCGCTTTGGCATCTGCGGCATATTCACTGTTGGGATAGCGCTCAAGTAAGCGACGAAAATCGGCAAAGGCTTTACGTGCTGGTTGCGGATCTCTGTCATCCCGCTCCATGCGTAAGATATCGTGGATGAGGCTACGATCTTGGCCCATATGGACAAGACCACGCATATAAACCACCCAGTCACTTTCTGAGTGCGCTGGGTGCATACGCATAAAACGATCGATCGTGGCTTCGGCCAAAGCTAAGTCATCATTTTTGTAATATGCATAAATAAGGTCCAGCTGCACTTGATCAGAATAAGCACCAAAAGGATAGCGTGAATCTAGTGCTTCCAGCTTTTCAATCGCGGTTATCCAAGCCCCTTGATTTAACTGCGCTTCAGCATCCTGATACAGTTTGGATGGCGGATCGTCTTGAACGACTTGGTCGTTACTTGAACAACCGGCGAGTAGAGAGGCTGCGAGTAGCGCAGTCAGGGTTAGGCGTTTCATGGGTTATCGCACTTCCTTGAAAAGTTTTTATGCCATCTGGATTACGGTCGCAGCGGCAAACAGATACAATGTCATTATTCCGGCTATTTTATCCAGTGACAGGCGACTATAGCAAAAGGCGTTTGCAGGCGATATGCCAAGCGCCACTATAACGACTGTCGCAAGGGTTTAGTCATAGAAATCACAGAAAAGTTCGATATGGCACAACAGATAGAGTTATCCCATCAGATCCAAGATCATCAACTAGGTCAGCGGCTCGACCAAGCTATCGCTGAGCTGTTTCCTGATTACTCGCGCTCTCGGATCAAAACCTGGATCCAAGCTGGTCAGGTGTCACTCAATGGCGTGGCCATTGATAAACCGCGTCAAAAAGTGATGGGAGGAGAAAGCGTCGAGATCACTGCGGAAATCGAGGATGATGACCGTTGGATCCCGCAAGATATTCCGCTCGATATTGTCTATGAAGATGACGACTTGTTGGTGATTAATAAACCTGCGGGGCTGGTTGTTCACCCAGGCGCAGGTTGCCCTGATGGTACTTTACTGAACGGTCTTTTGTATCGTTATCCGGAAATAGGAGACGTACCTCGAGCAGGGATCGTCCATCGTTTGGACAAAGACACCACGGGATTAATGGTGGTCGCCAAAACGATCCCAGCACAAACACGTCTAGTTCGGGCGCTACAGAAGCGGAAAATTACCCGTGAGTACGAAGCGATTGCGATTGGCAATATGACCGGTGGTGGTTTGGTGGATAAGCCGATTGGCCGCCACGCAACGAAACGCACCCATATGGCGGTGCATGAATTAGGTAAGCCCGCGATCACCCATTATCGCGTGGCCGAGCATTTTCGTGGCCACACGCGGTTACGTTTGCGCTTGGAAACGGGCCGGACCCACCAGATCCGTGTCCATATGGCTTACTTGAATCATCCCTTAGTGGGCGATCCGCTATATGGTGGCAAGGCTAAACCGCCTCGTCATGCCGATGATGCGCTCATCCAAGGCTTACGCCAATTCCGGCGCCAGGCGCTACATGCGGCCATGCTACGTTTAGATCATCCGGTCACTGGCGAGCAAATGGAATGGCATGCTCCGATTCCAGATGACATGGTCGCACTGACTGAGCTGCTAAGGGATGATCAAAGCCAATATGGAGAAGAGGAATACTGATGCGCTACCTCGAGCCCGACTGGCCTGCCCCAAGCAATGTGCGTGCGCTGACGACCACGCGTGTTGGTGGCGTGAGCCATGGGCGCTTTTCGAGTTGGAACTTGGGTATGCATGTTGGCGACGCACCTGATGATGTTGCCAAAAGCCGACTGCTACTCGCAAAGCAGGTCGAGGGCGATATTACCTGGCTGGACCAAGTACATGGCACGCAGGTCGTGCACCTTCCAAGTGAAGATCCTCACCCTGAGGCAGATGCGGCCTTCGCCGAAACAACAGGCCAAGTCTGTACCATCATGACGGCTGATTGCTTGCCAGTACTTTTTTGCAGTGACGATGGTCAGCAAGTCGCGGCGGCCCACGCAGGTTGGCGCGGATTATTGAATGGTGTGCTGGAATCGACATTATCGATGTTTGAGGCGCCAAGCCGATGCCTCGTTTGGCTGGGGCCTGCGATTGGCCCCCAAGCTTTCGAGGTGGGGGAAGATGTGTATCAGGCATTTACCACTTTGTCACCGGAAGCCAAGGTCGCCTTTATGCCTACCGACAGCCACAAGTACTTAGCTGATCTTTATATGCTCGCGACGCAACGACTCCAACAGGCTAGCGTTACTGCTGTTTATGGTGGGGAGTTTTGTACCTACCAGCAGGCGGATCAGTTTTATTCGTATCGACGAGATGGGCAAACAGGCCGGATGGCAACCTGCATCTGGCGGGTGAAATAAAAGCGACAAAGGTGCTTGAAAAGCGCCGCAATCGTGCCCATTTATTCATCAACTAGAGGTGTTAAGTGGGAGGAACTATGCGCCTTGACCGATTTACGAGTAAATTCCAAATTGCGATTTCTGATGCGCAATCACTCGCATTAGGGCGAGATCACCAATACATCGAGCCTGTTCACTTGATGACCGCGCTCCTGAACCAAGACAGCAGTGCCATCCGCCCGTTATTGACCATGCTGAACGTGGATGTGAGCCAGTTGCGTTCCAGTCTCTCTGAGTTATTAGACCGACTACCACAAGTCACTGGCACGGGGGGCGAAGTACAGCTTTCAAACCACCTAGGCACGCTATTTAACCTGTGCGACAAAATCTCGCAAAAGCGTAAAGATAAATATATCTCGTCAGAGCTTTTTGTTTTGGCTGCGGTGGAAGACAAAGGCCAGTTGGGAGATCTGTTGCGTAGCCACGGGTTGACGTCGCAAAAGGTTGAAGAAGCGATAGAGAAAGTCCGTGGCGGCCAGCAAGTCGATGATCCGAATGCGGAAGAGAATCGTCAAGCCCTCGAAAAATTCACCATTGATCTTACTGAGCGTGCAGAGCAAGGCAAGCTCGACCCTGTTATTGGCCGTGATGATGAAATCCGTCGTACGGTGCAAGTGTTACAACGCCGTACCAAAAATAACCCAGTGCTGATTGGTGAGCCCGGTGTAGGTAAAACCGCGATTGTCGAAGGGCTTGCTCAACGCATTGTGAATGGTGAGGTGCCAGAGGGGCTTCGCAGTAAACGCGTTCTTTCTCTTGATATGGGTTCATTAGTTGCAGGGGCGAAGTATCGAGGTGAGTTTGAAGAGCGTCTAAAAGCGGTACTCAACGAGCTTGCCAAAGAAGAAGGCAATGTCATCCTCTTTATCGATGAACTGCACACCATGGTGGGCGCAGGCAAAGCTGAAGGGGCCATGGACGCGGGCAACATGCTCAAACCTGCTCTTGCACGTGGTGAACTCCATTGTGTTGGGGCCACCACGCTGGATGAGTATCGGCAGTATGTGGAGAAAGATGCGGCATTAGAGCGTCGTTTCCAAAAAGTATTGGTGAGTGAGCCGAATGTCGAAGACACGGTGGCCATTTTGCGAGGCCTCAAAGAGCGTTATGAATTGCATCATGCGGTAGAGATTACCGATCCGGCTATCGTTGCTGCTGCGAGCTTGTCACACCGCTATATTGCCGATCGGCAACTGCCAGATAAAGCCATCGATCTGATTGATGAGGCCGCTTCCAGTATTCGGATGCAAATAGACTCAAAGCCAGACTCACTCGACAGGCTTGAGCGTCGTATTGTGCAACTGAAGATAGAGCAGCAAGCACTGGAAAAAGAAGAAGACAGTGCGAGCCAAAAGCGCTTAGAAACGCTTCGCGACGAGTTAGAAGCAAAAGAGCGTGAGTACGCAGAATTGGAAGAGGTCTGGAATACTGAGAAAGCTGCCGTGTCTGGTGCTCAACACATTAAAGCAGCGTTAGAGCAAGCACGTACTGACATGGAAATCGCTCGTCGAGCGGGTGATTTGAGCCGGATGTCAGAGCTGCAATACGGAAAAATTCCGGAGCTTGAGAAGCAGCTGGATCTTGCCAGTCAGGCAGAGATGCAGGAAATGACGTTGCTTAAAAACCGTGTCACGGATGCGGAGATCGCAGATGTCATTGCACGCCAGACAGGTATTCCAGTCTCGCGCATGCTGGAAAGCGAGAAAGAAAAGCTACTTAAAATGGAGTCAGCGCTTCACGAGCGTGTGGTTGGCCAAGATGAAGCGGTCAGTGCTGTCGGCAACGCCATTCGCCGCAGCCGAGCGGGCTTGGCGGATCCGAATCGCCCGATCGGCTCATTCCTCTTCCTAGGGCCAACGGGTGTAGGTAAAACCGAGCTATGTAAGTCACTTGCCGAGTTTATGTTCGATAGCCGAGATGCCATGGTTCGGATTGATATGTCCGAATTTATGGAGAAGCACTCCGTGGCTCGCCTTGTGGGGGCGCCTCCAGGCTATGTGGGTTATGAAGAAGGTGGCTACCTGACCGAAGCGGTACGTCGCCGCCCTTACTCTGTCATTCTGCTCGACGAGATAGAG
>NZ_MEBQ01000016.1:0-90924 GCF_001722105.1 Salinivibrio sp. SS3
GACAAAAAAGCGGCTGTCGCCGCCGCCGTTGCCCGCGCCAAAGCGCGTAAAGCGGCGCAGCAAGGCGACACCAAGCCACAACCTGAGACGGCTGCCGATACGCCATCCGATGCTGCAGACACCGCGCCGGCAGCTGACGAGGCTAACGACAAAAAAGCCGCCGTCGCGGCCGCCGTTGCCCGTGCCAAAGCGCGTAAAGCGGCTCAGCAAGGCGATACCAAGGCACAACCTGAGACGGCTGCCGATACGCCATCCGATGCTGCAGACACCGCGCCGGCAGCTGACGAGGCTAACGACAAAAAAGCCGCTGTCGCCGCCGCGGTTGCCCGTGCCAAAGCACGTAAAGCGGCACAACAATCACAAGAAGATAAGGAATAACCCACGTGGCGTTTTTCATCGCAAGTTCACCACACGCCCACAACAAACGTTCCACCAGCCATCTTATGCTGACGGTGCTCCTCTGTGCCCTACCCGGTTTGGCCGCACAGTGGTATTTCTTCGGCTGGGGCGTGCTGGTTCAATTAACCTTGGCAGTTATCACGGCATGGTCAACCGAAGCGCTGGTGATGCGGCTACGACGTCGCCCCGTAATGGCTTACCTGCGTGACAACAGTGCCCTCCTCACCGCGTTTTTGTTGGCGGTCGCGATCCCGCCGATGGCACCTTGGTGGGTGATCGTCATAGGTACCGCGTTTTCGATTATTGTTGCCAAGCATATCTACGGCGGATTAGGACAGAACCTCTTCAATCCTGCCATGGTTGGCTATGTGGTACTGCTCATCGCTTTTCCAGTGCAAATGACCACCTGGTTACCACCGGAGAGTCTCGCCACCCATAGCTTGACCATTGCCGATACGCTCGCGGCAATTTTTGGCGGCTATACCTTAGATGGCTTTAGCGTCAACCAATTGCGTATGACCGTGGATGGTGCCACCATGGCAACGCCTCTGGATACCATAAAAACCGCACTGGCCGGCGGCCAAACTGTGAGTGAAGCCTTGCAGCAGCCCATTTTCTCAGCGCTAGGCGGTAAAGGTTGGGCGTGGGTCAACACGCTTTATCTCCTCGGCGGTTTGGTGCTGATCCAACGTGGCATTATCAATTGGCATATTCCGGTCGCGGTACTCGCCGCCTTACTTGCATGCTCATTGCTCGGCCACCTAATCGCACCGGATCAACTCGCCTCGCCTCTGATCCATTTGTTATCCGGTGCCACCATGCTCGGGGCATTTTTTATCGCCACCGATCCGGTTTCTGCTTCCACGACCGACCGTGGCCGCTTATGGTTTGGGGGCCTGATTGGCGTATTGGTCTATTTAATCCGTACGTGGGGCGGCTACCCTGATGGGATCGCATTTGCGGTGATCATTGCCAACTTGTGCGTCCCTTTGATTGATTATTACACCAAGCCAAGAACGTATGGGCATGCCACAAACCGTGCAGAGAAGAAGTCAAAATCATGATTGAGACCATAAAAAAACATGGGGGCATTCTCGCAATCGCTGCCCTCTTGTCGACAGCACTGGTTGCGGTCACTCACGCACTGACCGAAGACACCATTAAAGAGCAGCAGCAAATTCAATTATCAAAGGCGCTCAATCAGGTGATCCCTGAAGACAGGCACGATAATGCACTGCATCAAAGCTGTCGCCTTGTCGAAAATAAGGACGCCTTGGGGACCGATGACGCGCTGCCTTTTTATGTTGCTACCCTAGGCGGTGAGGTCAGCGCCGTTGCCATCCAAGCCATCGCCCCTAATGGCTACAATGGTGCTATCAAGGTCTTGATCGGTATGGACGCGACTAGTCACCAGGTGCTGGGCGTAAGGGTTCTCGAGCATAACGAAACCCCGGGGCTGGGTGATAAAGTGAGCTTGCGGGTGTCAGATTGGATCCATAGCTTTAGCGGCAAAACCGTCACCAGTGAGGATGATGCGCGCTGGGCGGTGAAAAAAGACGGCGGGCAGTTTGATCAGTTTACCGGTGCCACCATTACCCCGCGCGCGGTTGTCGGCGCCGTCAAAAAGGCGGCTTGGTTTGTGAGTCAACGCCAAGAAGCGCTGATCAACCAACCAGTTAATTGCGGAGGAGCGTCATGAATAGCGCCCACAAAGAGCTAATGAAAAATGGCTTGTGGAGTAATAACCCAGCGTTTGTGCAGTTATTGGGGCTGTGTCCACTATTGGCGGTATCCGCTACCGTCACCAATGCACTTGGCCTAGGAATCGCTACCTTGGCCGTACTCGTTGGCTCTAATTTAATTGTGTCACTGATCCGAGACTGGGTACCTAAAGAGGTACGGATTCCTATTTTCGTGATGGTGATTGCTTCACTGGTGACCTGCGTGCAACTGGTCATGAATGCGTATGCTTACGGCCTTTATCAATCACTGGGGATTTTTATCCCCTTGATTGTCACCAACTGTATTATCATCGGCCGTGCCGAAGCCTTTGCCTCCAAAAATCCTGTTGGCTTGTCAGTGAGCGATGGTTTTTGGATGGGCACCGGCATGACAGCAGCCTTGGTGGTACTCGGCGCTATTCGCGAAATCATCGGCAATGGCACCTTGTTTGATGGCGCCGACCTCTTGCTCGGTGATTGGGCTGCCGCACTGC
Organism: Salinivibrio sp. SS3; assembly: GCF_001722105.1. Classification (NCBI taxonomy): domain Bacteria; kingdom Pseudomonadati; phylum Pseudomonadota; class Gammaproteobacteria; order Vibrionales; family Vibrionaceae; genus Salinivibrio; species Salinivibrio sp. SS3. The sequence continues at coordinate 2,615 of NZ_MEBQ01000016.1, forward strand.
GGATTGAAATTTTTCAATTCGACACCAAGTTTCTACTAGCGATATTGCCACCAGGCGCGTTTCTCGCGGTCGGCTTTCTGATCGCGTTGAAGAACATCATTGATACACACCTTGCCAGTAAAACAGAAAAAGACGACAAGCCAGTGATTGAGCGCGCGCGTGTGACGGGTAATCAATGATCGACAGGATAGGATAAATGAATAAAGAAAAACGACGGCAAATTCTGGAACGCCTGCGCGATAACAACCCAAACCCGCAAACGGAACTCAATTGGTCAACCCCTTTCGAGTTGCTAATCGCGGTGTTACTGTCTGCGCAAGCAACCGATGTGAGTGTCAATAAAGCCACCGATAAGCTGTATCCAGTGGCCAATACGCCCGAAGGGCTACTGGCATTGGGCGTGGATGGGGTGAAGTCCTATATCAAAAATATTGGCCTGTTTAATTCCAAAGCCGAGAACGTGATTAAAACTTGCCGCGCCTTGATTGAACAACACCATGGCGAGGTACCAGAAAGTAGAGAGGCGCTAGAAGCCCTGCCCGGCGTGGGACGCAAAACCGCCAATGTGGTACTCAACACCGCGTTTGGTTGGCCCACCATCGCTGTCGATACCCACATTTTTCGCGTGTCCAATCGTACCAAGTTCGCAATGGGTAAAAACGTCAATGACGTAGAAGAAAAACTGATCAAGGTGGTGCCGAAAGAATTTAAGGTCGATGTGCACCACTGGCTAATTCTGCATGGACGCTATACCTGCCTCGCACGAAAACCTCGCTGTGGCAGTTGCATCATTGAAGATTTATGTGAGTACAAAGAAAAAGTTTATCCAGATAGCTAACGCCATCGAGGGCGAGCACTGGCAAGCAAAAAAGGAGCAACGTCATGTCAAACGGCAGAATTCTACACACCATGATCCGCGTCGGTGATCTAGACCGTGCTATCAAGTTTTACACCGAAGTGATGGGAATGCGTTTGTTACGCACCAATGAAAATGAGCAGTATAAATATAGCCTCGCGTTTGTCGGCTATAGCGACGAATCAGAAGGTGCCGTGATTGAGCTGACCTATAACTGGGGTGAAAGCGAGTACGATCACGGTAACGCCTTTGGCCATATCGCCATTGGGGTCGATGATGTTTACGCAACTTGCGATCAAATCCGCCAAGCGGGTGGCAACATCACCCGTGAGCCAGGCCCAGTCAAAGGCGGTAGTACTGAAATCGCCTTCGTGACTGACCCTGATGGCTACAAATTGGAGCTTATCCAAAACAAAAGTGCCTCTGCGGGGCTGAACGGCTAACACAGCAAGACACGTCACAAAAATAAGCCCGGCATTCGATGCCGGGCTTTTTCGTGCTGTCTATGTTGTATCGGAGGCATACACTGTCTGTGATAACCTCTGTGGCTGTCGCCTATAACAAGGTTCTTCCTAACGAAATCACCACACGGCGGTTTTTACTGCGCCCAATTGGGTCGTCGTTGTCAGCAATCGGACGGCGTTCGCCATAAGCCTCAACGGTAATCCGATCTTCAGGTAAGCCCAGCGAGGTAAAGTAGTCGCGCAATTTCTTCGCCCGCCGCTCTGACATTTGCTGGTTGGCTTCGCGGGTGCCTCGTGCATCTGAATAGGTCGCCACTAACACCAAATCGATATCGTCGCTGTAACGAACAAACTCGGCTATCTGCGTGAGTCGCTGGCGGCTGGCTTTGGTCAACTCATCACTATTTTCTTGGTAGCGCAACACCGTAAAAGAAATATCCTCAAACGCATAAGGCAAAAGCTTATTCAGACATCGGCTGAATTCATTATATGGCGAGCCAAATGCTACCGCCGACAACGCCACATCTACCTGCTGCCGCTGACGCCGCCAATCTTTAAAGCTAAACGTAGGGAAGCGACCTGCCTCTAACTCACTCAGCATCGCCCAAGCCGTTTGACCGCCCACAAAACCATTAAATTGCTTGAAAAATTTGAGCTGGTCCATATAACGTGCCGGCTCCCCGGGCATCCAGTCAGCGGGCATGGAAAGCAGCGACACCTGCGCGGTCTCACCCATGGGCCGCTGCATATCGAGCGAGAAATCGAGATTCATGTCTTTGCTCGCCCGCGACGTAAACGAGGCCTGCCCGTACCCTGGCACGTCATGCTCTAGCCGGCACTCGATTGGCGTATCAATCGTCACTGTCCAGTTTGACTCCCCCAAGGATGCCACGTACTGCTTGTTGGCAGACGCTTGGTTGGGCAGAAGCAGACCAACACATGACAACACCACCGCTGAGGTAAAGCGCCATTTTATTAAATCAACAGGACAAAACGCCATTACAGACTCCGTACGTCGCGTGATTCTGTCTTCACGCACAGTTTACTGCTTGCAAGGTTGCGTACGTCACCGCTAGGACAGTGACCGAAACATGACTAAGACACAAACAAATGATTATAAAGTTATCGACGCGTGACACGCCGACTTTAGCTTAACGCCACTATTTGCGATAATCACGCTTTTCTTATTGTTAGTAAAGTGACATCAGCATGAGCCAAGCAAGTGATCCAAACAGTCTCAAAGCCCGATTCCGTGGTTATTTCCCTGTCGTTGTCGACGTTGAGACAGCCGGCTTCAATGCCCAAACCGATGCACTGCTAGAAATATGTGCCGTGACACTAAAAATGGATGAGCAGGGCTGGCTAATGCCAGACAAAAAGCTGCACTTTCATGTCACCCCTTTTGAAGGCGCTAACCTCGAGCCAGCCGCTCTAGAGTTCACCGGCATCCGTGACCCTTATAGCCCACTACGTGGCGCGGTTGATGAGGGCGAGGCCTTGCGGGAAATCTTCAAGCTGATCCGTAAAGAGCAAAAAGCAGCGGAATGCCAACGCACCATTATGGTCGCTCACAATGCCAACTTCGATCATAGCTTTGTGATGGCCGCCGCCGAGCGTGCCAAGCTCAAGCGTAACCCGTTCCACCCTTTCGCCACCTTTGATACCGCCGCCCTGAGTGGACTGGCGCTCGGGCAAACGGTATTGGCGAAAGCCTGCCAAACGGCGCAGATCCCGTTCGATAATAAAGAGGCGCATAGTGCACTCTATGATACCGAGCGCACCGCTGAGCTATTCTGTGAAATCGTCAATCGTTGGAAACGTTTAGGCGGTTGGCCACTTCCCTCCACCTCGGAGAGCACAGCGTCCCCCTCTACCTAATCACGCTGATGTAAAGACCACATGCGCGCAGCCAGGTCGGCAACAACGCAACCTTTGCGTTGCGACCGACCCTGGTTGATTGACGCCAAACGTATTCACAAACCACAAAAAGTTCCGCTTAGACTTGTTAACAATTTGTTTGCGGTCACATTTTTGTGATCTTCTTTTGACCTTTATTTGGCGATCAGACTAACCACTATTAAACAGACACGTAAGGAGTGAGCGACAAAATAAAAATGTAAAAATCACGTTAAATAGGGGTTGAGCATAGTTATTAGGCAAATAGAGTTTTTACTTAAAACAGCCGATAGAAACATTGCTAGCCTAACCAGGTGAAATATTGTGTTACCCGTTTTGAAACCAACCTTTAACAAACGTGAAATTGGTGCCACTATTGAACCGGTAGAACATCCGACCACTTCTCACGCCCACGTAAGATGGGCACTGAAGCGGCGGCCCCAAAGAACAAGAAGCTTATTAACAAAGGAGTGAGGCGCGTTATGTCATCACTATTTAAGAAATCGCTAGTGGCAACCAGTTTATCTTTGTTAGCCGTGCAAGCACACAGTGCCGGCTTCCAAGTATCAGAAACCTCGGTATCCGGTTTGGGGCGTGCTTTTGCCGGTGAAGCCGCTATCGCAGATAATGCCGCAGTGGGCGCACGCAACGCCGCTGCCCTAACCCGTTTTAACACCACCGCGTTCTCGGGCGGCTTAAGCATCATTGACCCAGATGTGCATGCGGATGTGGAGGCAACTTCACCACTCACAACGGACGCAAAAGATATTGCTCCGACTGAGTATGTACCTAACATCCATATCATTCAGCCGATTGATGATAAATTAGCGGTGGGTTTCTCTGCCTTCTCCAATTTTGGCCTATCAACCGACTATCCGAAAGATTTTCATGCCGGTTCCATTGCGGGGTCAACCGAACTCGTGACCATGAATTTCAATCCTAATATTGCCTACAAGCTTAATGATCAGTGGAGCATCGGTGCCGGTATCAGTGCTATTTATGCCGATGCAGAACTTAAGCGTCAGAAAGGGGCTCTCAGCTTACAAAATCCGCCTAATGGTTTGGGAGGTAATGCCAGTGATCAAGTAGCAAAGCTAACCGGCGATGGTTGGGGATTCGGCTGGAATCTTGGCTTGCTGTGGGAAATTAATGAAGATAACCGATTCGGTTTAACTTACCGTTCGCAAACAGACGTGACGCTTGATGGCAAGTTTACAGATGGCTTACCTGCACTGGCGGGTGGTCCAACTGGAGGAGGCCCTGGGACTGAAGTGGATGGTGAGTTGGAACTTAATTTACCTGAAATCATCGAGTTCTCTGGCTTTCATCAGTTAAACCAACAACTCGCAGTTCATTATAGTGCCATGTACACTGGTTGGGATAGCCTAAAAGAGCTGAAAGCAACGGGTTCAGGGTGCTCTGCCAATAACAATGTATGTTTCCAAAAAGAAGAAGACTGGGACAACAGCTGGCGTTATGCGCTGGGTGCCACCTACACCATGGATGAGCAATGGGCGTTCCGCGCCGGTTATGCCTATGATGAAAGTCCAGTACCTGCAGAAAAACGTACGCTAAGCATTCCTGACTCAGACCGTCACTGGTGGAGCTTAGGCACAACCTATACGGCGAACGAAAATCTGTCGGTTGACCTCGGTTTCGCTTACTTAGACGGTGATCAAGTTGATGGTACGGAAGCACTAACTAGTACGACCTCATCTGATACTGATTTCTCAGCTGGCGGCGATGCTTATATCTATGGTTTGCAGCTGAACTACTTGTTCTAAGCCCTGCAACTTAGCCATCACCCAACAAGTCGGCCTACATAGGCCGGCTTTTTTCGATCTATGTTCTGCCCTGAATGACATTAGAAGCGATTGCTGGCCGCTAAGCAGGCCCTCCGCGCCAAGGACGGCGCGGCGGAGCCCCCAGGGATGGGTTCACGGTGTGCCTGCGAGTGGCCTGCAATTGCTCCCCCACACCACTGCTCTTCACACCACTAGCATTTGCAGCCGTCCCTTTTTGCCTACTTTACTGGTCGCGAATTGCAGCAACGCTGACAAGCATGAAAGAAAGTAACCAAAAAAAACCGATTACCCCTCGACACGGACAAAATTTTGCGCAAACTGGGTAGCTTAATTACAAAACCATAGATAATCCCTGCAGTGAAGCTGCAGTCACCACACCCATAACAGGAATGTTTAATGAACCCGGTAGTCATTTCAGTCTGCGTCATGCTGGCATTGGCGCTTATGCGTGTAAATGTCGTTGTCGCGCTCACGTTCAGCGCCGTCCTTGGTGGCTTGGTCGGTGGTCTTAGTATTTCCGACACCATTAGTGCCTTTGAGGGCGGACTGGGTGGCGGCGCCACCATTGCCCTGAGCTATGCGATGCTCGGCACCTTTGCGGTCGCTATCAGCCGTTCTGGGATCACGGATGTGCTTGCGCACTCGGTGATCCGCAAGTTAAACGCGCGTCCCACCGATGCCAATACCGCCACCTTTAAATACGTTGTTTTAGTCCTATTAGGCCTGTTAGCGATTTCGTCGCAAAACGCAATCCCGGTCCACATTGCCTTTATTCCCATTGTGATCCCCCCTCTATTGCATGTGTTCCAACGCTTAAAGCTCGACCGTCGATTGGTCGCCTGTGTACTCACCTTTGGCTTAATCATGCCGTATATGGTGTTACCGGTCGGTTTTGGCGGCATCTTTTTGAACAACATTTTGCTCAAAAACCTCAATGACAATGGTCTCGATGTGGTCGCAAGCCAAGTCCCTACCGCGATGTTATTGCCTGCGGCGGGTATGGTCGTTGGCCTGTTGATCGCCACCTTTATCAGCTACCGTCAGCCTCGCCAATACAGTGAAAAAGACGTACTCAGCGCTGAGCCGGAAAACCAAGGCATTCAATCGCGCAACTTGTGGGTCGCCGCGATTGCGATTGTTGCCGCGCTAAGTGTTCAGCTGATGGCCGGCTCAATGATTGTGGGCTCGTTGGCTGGCTTTATGGTGTTTACCTTTGGTGGCGTGATCCGCTGGAAAGACACCCAAGATGTGTTTACCAAAGGCGTGCACATGATGGCGATGATTGGCTTTATCATGATCACCGCCGCGGGCTTTGCCGCCGTCATGAAAGCGACAGGGGGTGTCGAATCCTTGGTCGCGTCCCTGTCTGGCTCCATTGGTGAGAATAAGCCACTGGCGGCTTTTCTAATGTTGGTGGTGGGTCTACTGGTCACCATGGGGATTGGCTCGTCCTTCTCGACCATTCCCATTATCGCGACGATTTACGTGCCCCTCTCACTGGCATTTGGTTTTTCACCGATGGCAACAATTGCGTTGGTAGGCACGGCAGCCGCGTTGGGCGACGCAGGCTCGCCGGCGTCAGACTCTACCTTGGGCCCCACGTCCGGACTGAATGCCGACGGTCAGCACGAACATATTTGGGATACGGTCGTCCCCACCTTTATTCATTACAATTTGCCATTAATTGCGTTTGGCTGGCTCGCGGCCATGGTGCTCTAAGCGGGGGCGCCAACAAACGTAACGCGCAATTTCACGCACCGATGAATACAAAAAGCCACGTCCAAGACGTGGCTTTTTCAAGGCCTGTCACATCAGTAACCGCGTTATTCGTTTTCGCTCGCATCACGGCGCTCGGCCGCTTCTTTGACCAGTGGCTGTAGCTCACCTTTTTGGAACATTTCCAGAATGATGTCACAACCACCGACTAATTCACCATCAACCCAAAGTTGTGGAAAGGTTGGCCACTGCGCATATACAGGCAGCTCTGCGCGAATATCTGGGTTTTGTAATACATCCACGTATGCAAACTTTTCACCACACGACATAAGCGCTTGAGAGGCTTGTGACGAAAAACCACAGCTTGGCAGTTTTGGCGACCCTTTCATGTAAAGCAGAATCGCATTTTCTTCGATTTGCTGCTTGATTTTGTCCGTTGTTTCCATTGCTTCCTCGAACACTGTCTGTGAATCTTGTCTTGATTCTACTGGTTAACAAGCCGGAAAAAAATGCCTAAATCTTTTGTGGGATTAGGCATAAAAATTTTACCGCGATCCTTTTAATAAAGTAAAAACTTGCTAAACTACACTGAGCAAAACGAAAATAGTAGCCACAACCGATGCTTAGGTGATGGGTGGTTCATGTGATCATTGATGACAAACCACACTCTTGAGCGCCGGTGATGGACTACAGGAAGCACTCTCACGATAAAAACGGAGATATAAGCAATGTCATTCCAACTACCAGAACTCCCGTTCGCAAAAGATGCACTAGAACCACATATCTCAAAAGAAACCTTGGACTATCACTACGACAAGCACCACAACACCTATGTCGTGAAGCTTAATGGTCTGATTGAAGGGACTGATTTTGAAGGTAAGTCACTCGAAGAGATCATCAAAAACTCTTCAGGCGGCGTATTCAACAATGCCGCGCAAGTGTGGAACCACACCTTCTACTGGCACTGCCTAAGCCCTAACGGTGGCGGCGAGCCTACTGGTGACGTTGCAGACGCAATCACGAAAGCCTTTGGCTCTTTTGACGAGTTTAAAACGCAATTCACCAACGCAGCAGTCACCAACTTCGGCTCTGGCTGGACGTGGCTGGTGAAAAAAGCAGATGGTTCAGTGGCGATCGTCAACACATCAAACGCTGAAACCCCACTGACTCACGACGGTGAAACACCACTACTGACTGTGGACGTTTGGGAGCACGCTTACTACATCGATTATCGCAACGTGCGTCCAGACTATCTGGCTGCCTTCTGGAAGCTGGTTAACTGGGACTTCGTGGCGAAAAACTTCGCAGGCTAAGTCAGCTTACGAAAAAGCTTGAAGCTAAGGAGGCGTCCATCGCCTCCTTTTTTATGCGCGCTTGAAACGCTAGGACTAAGCGATACAGAACGCCGGACACAAAAAAACCGCCAACGACGTTGGCGGCTTGCGGTGGTTATCGCTCAGTGATTAGTCTTGCGCTTTTTCCGACAAGATAATACGCAATGTACGACGCAGAGGCTCTGCCGCGCCCCACAGCAGCTGGTCACCCACGGTAAAGGCATTGAGGAAATCGTCACCCATTGCCAGTTTACGTAAACGGCCCACAGGCACAGACATGGTGCCTGTCACTTTAGCCGGACTCAGATCCGTCATGGTGACATCCCGCTCATTAGGCACCACACTGACCCAGTCGTTATGTGATGCAATCATGTCTTCAATTTCATCCATTGGCACCGCTTTTTTCAGCTTAATGGTCAGTGCCTGACTGTGACAACGCATCGCCCCGACACGAACACACGTACCGTCGATAGGGATCGGATTGTGGTCTAGCCCTAAGATCTTATTAGTCTCCACCGAAGCTTTCCACTCTTCTTTGCTTTGACCATTGTCGCGCTTCACATCAATCCAAGGGATCAGTGAGCCGGCAAGCGGCACGCCAAAGTTGTCACTTGGGAAATCACCCGAGCGTAGGGTTTGCGCGACTTTGCGGTCAATGTCCAGAATAGAGGTAGCAGGGCTGGCCAAATCGGTATTAACGGCATCGTTGATCACACCCATTTGGCTGATCAATTCGCGCATATGCTTGGCGCCTGAGCCAGACGCAGCTTGGTACGTCTGGGCAGTCATCCACTCGACCAACCCGTTTTGGTACAAGCCGCCCAAGCCCATCAGCATTAAACTGACGGTACAGTTACCCCCCACAAAGGTACGCGTGCCTTGATGAATACCCGCTTGGATTTGTTTGAAGTTAATCGGATCCAAGGTGATGATACTATCATCTGCCATTCGTAGTGATGACGCCGCATCAATCCAATAGCCTTTCCAACCTGATTCACGCAGCTTTGCGTAAACATCGTTGGTGTAGTCTCCGCCTTGGCAGGTGATAATAGCATCGAGGGTTTTTAGCATCTCAATGTCGTAAGCATCTTTTAAGGTGCCCGCATCCTTACCGTAGTTCGGTGCGTCGATACCCACTTGAGAGGTACTAAAAAAGACAGGTTCGATATGGTCGAAATCTTTTTCTTCTACCATGCGCTGCATCAGCACCGATCCCACCATGCCGCGCCAGCCAACTAAACCTACTCGCATCATAATTTTCACACTCCATGTTGTGTGACCGTCGTATAAAGTTCGACAGTCAGTGAAAAAACGTTTTTGATACTAACACGTCTTTTCTCAGTCGTCAGGTTAGCCCCTTTTTCTGCTCAATTATCCACCATTTTTTAAACATTCCGTCACTGATCCCTTACTTGGTTTAACGTACATACGTCGAAAAACACTGCCCTCATACACATAAAAATCATTAATAAAAAACACGCAGGTAACCTTTGAAAAACACGGTAACAACAACTCATGATGACAATTAACTCAGCTCGCGTTTGACTCACATAAGCGACAAAAATGTTTCCCATCTCATTGTTCTGTTAGCTAGAGTATGACGCCTCACAAATGGAACAAAGGATACTGACACACGGACAGTGATGTGAGTTTGGTTGTTGCTAGTTGCATCGCTAAATCGCGCAGGGAGTAGTCGCGCAATCACAGACGATCCACCTTCCGATAATGATATTGATACGTTCGCCCTATCGGTTGTCACCGAGTGCGACGTGAAGAAGGTTCAGTTATGACAACACATCAAATTCGATTACCATCCATCGTTCAGGTCATTCTAGCGCTGGGTGCATTTTTGGCGCTCGCGTTTTCGTTTACCGCAAAACTCGATTTACCTATCCAACTGGCACTGTTTATTGGCTGGTTTGTGATCATGGGCTTGGGGCTCAAATTAGGCCATCAATACAAAGATCTTGAGTCGGCAGCGACCAAAGGCATTTCCAACGGCCTTGGCGCGGTGTTAATTCTCCTTTCCGTGGGCGCACTCGTGGGTACCTGGATTGCCGGCGGCATTGTCCCCACTATTATTTACTATGGTCTGAAAGCTATCCATCCTTCTATCTTCCTTTTAGCGACCATGTTGATTTGCTCGTTAACCGCTTTGGCGACGGGGACCTCTTGGGGCGCGGCGGGTACCGCGGGGATTGCGATGATGGGGATTGGCCAAGGCCTTGGGATCCCCGCACCAATGACCGCGGGTGCGGTGCTCTCTGGCTGTTATTTCGGCGACAAAATGTCCCCGCTGTCTGATTCGGTGATCCTGGCTTCATCCATGTCAGGCGTGGAAATTGTCGAGCATATTAAAGGTATGCTTCCGATTGCGCTTATTAGCTACATCATTACCGGCATTCTATTTACCCTGGTCGGCTGGCACTACGCCGGCAATGTCGATATGAGCCAGGTAGAAATGGTGAAACAGGCGATGCAGGATCAGTTTGTGATCACCCCGACGTCATTTATTCCTGTGCTCATCGTACTCGCGCTGCTCGCCATGCGCCTTCCATCCTTCCCAGTGATCAGCTTTGGCTCACTACTGGGCGTGGTGTGGGCAGTGATGTTGCAAGACATGGCTCCCGTTTCGGCGATTAACACCGCTTGGGCCCCGTTCTCTGTCGCATCAGGGGTAGATTTCATTGATGCCATTCTCAATCGTGGCGGCATGTCGTCGATGCTTGGGTCTGTGGCAGTGATTGTATTTGGTCTCGGCTTTGGCGGGTTACTGGAAAAAGTGGGCGTCCTCCATACCATCGCCAGCCTCTTTGAGCGTCGCGTCAACAGTGCTGGAAGCTTGGCCACCTCCACCATCGGCACAGCCTTTATGGGCAACATTTTTGGCTCAGCGATGTACGTGTCACTGATACTGACCCCCAAAATTTGTGCGAAAAACTACGACCGCTTGGGTTATCAGCGTAAGAACTTGTCACGTAACGCCGAGTTCGGTGGTACCTTGACATCCGGGATGGTGCCTTGGAGTGACAACGGCATTTATATGGCAAGCATCTTAGGGGTCGCCACCTTGTCGTATGCGCCGTTTATGTGGCTAAGCTTTGTTTGTATCGCTGTGACTATCGTGACCAGCTATATGGGTTGGTTTGTTGATAAAGTCGATCCAGCACAAACCGTGCAGACTGATGACGCTGCGACCCTAGACGCTCAGCCCGAGCGCGCATAAAAACGCCGATAAGGTTTTGTTGCGAACACGGCACGAGGCAAAGTAAAGAAACAAGCGGGACACCATCAGGTGTCCCGCTTTTTATCATCAAGATAAACCTGACCCAACCAAGGCCAGTGATTTAGACGCTAGTCGTCATCTCGACTCGACAAGCGGCGCTGAAGCTGGTCGCGCAAGTTCGGCGGCGTGCCTTTTATGGTCAGCGTATCTGTCTCTGGATCATAAAACACACGCTCCCCCAACAGCATGGCATCAAAGTTTACCGACAAACCGCCACCGGCCCCGACAAACTTAGTGAGCTTTCGCATCGTGGTTCTGTCAGCCGGGAACTGCTCTTCAAGCTCATACCCTTGCTGGTTAGCATACTGATAAAAGTCAGTGCCTTCGGGGGTGGCCGGCAACTCGCCCGCCAGCTCTTTCACCACCACCTCATCGCCCGCTTTAAGCTGATCATTACAATAATCAAAAACTTGTTTGCGATAGTTATTCTTTTCTTCCTTGTCGAGGCGAGCATCGTCGCAGTAGTCTTCTACCGCTTGCATCAGCACCTGGTTTTGCTGCTTGCTATCCATTCCCACTTCCGCTTGTAGAAAGTCGAGGAAGAAGTCAGCGACTTTGCGCCCCACGCGGCCTTTGATAAAGGAAAGGTAACGGTTTGACTCGGCGTCCGTCTCCCACGTCGATAAGTCAATGCGCGCAGCGATATCCATCTTGCTCACATCGAGATACTCGGTGGCATTTACCTCCAACTCATCGGTGACGCGTAAACTGTGCTTGGACTCAAGCACGCCGATAAACAGATAATCCGTCGCGAGCGCTCGGTAGTGCGCCATCACCAGGGTGCCATTATCGGCAAAAGGGTATTTGGCTAGTTCAGCACGCAAGCGCTCCACCGCTTTTTCGGACAAGGCTTGAAAGTCGAGTTCACCGGTACGATAAGCCTTTAACCACTGCTGGAAGTCACTCTCGGTGTCAAACAAAGCAAACCCTTTGCCTGCTTTTGCATGATAAACCCGATGAATGTCTCCCATCAGGTTTTCGGTCTGCTCAGTCAGCGGCAACGGGCCGTCTCGAAGGTGAACGTTAAGCGAATCATCATCTTGCTTAACGATTTGATGCAATATTACGTTAGAAAGCGTGAGGGTCATGATTGAAAAGATTTTCAGTAAGACTAAAGTGTGAGTTATTATACGCTGCTTTGGTTTTAAGAATAAAAGACGAATTTATGCCTGTAACTTCAAAATATGACGACGAGCAAGTGGAACGTATTATCAACGATGTTGTCAACGTGTTAGAGCAACACGATGCATCGACAGATTTATCGCTGATGGTGATCGGGAATGTCGCCACCAACATCCTTAATCACAATATCCCTGCCGCCCAACGCCAGGCATTTGCCGACAAGTTTGCCCAGGCATTAATGGCATCTATCGATAAGCAATAATGCATAAAGCAGCAGTCGCTAATAAGAGAAGAATAAATTTGTATGGTTGATAGCGGAACATCGTATCGTGACAAAGTATCCCAGCTTATCAGTTGGGGGCATTGGTTTAGCTTTTTTAACATCATTGCCGCTATGTTGCTGGGCACGCGCTACATCAGCCAATCGGGATGGCCTGAAACCCTATTAGGGCAAAGCTACTTGGTATTCAACTGGGTTGGACACTTTGGCTTTCTGGTGTTTGCGCTTTATATTCTGATTATTTTCCCGGCCAGTTTTCTTATCCCCTCCCAGCGGTTAATGCGACTGTTTGCCGTACTGGTTGCCACTGTCGGGATGATGGTGCTGCTGCTCGATATTTACGCCTACCAAACCCTGCACCTTCATCTTAACCCGCTGGTGTGGGAGCTGCTGTTAAGCGGCGAAAAAACCGATATGAATGCGCATTGGCAGTACTTGTTTATTGCCGTGCCTGCTATTTTCATCTTAGAGTTGATTATTGCCGAATGGGTGTGGCGCAAACTGCGTAAACTGACGCGTAAACGGATTGGTATCCCCGTGGCTACCGTCTTTGCGCTTTGCTTTATCTCTAGCCATCTTATCCATATTTGGGCGGACGCCTTCATATATAGCCCGGTCACCGCACAGCGCTCTACCTTCCCGGTCTCCTATCCAATGACTGCGAAAACCTTTATGGAAAAGTACGGCTTGCTCGACAGGCAAGAGTACCAACGTTTGCGTGAACAACGTGGACAAGAAACCAGCGAAGTGATCCGGTACCCTCTTCAGCCGCTTGCCTTTGCGCCAGATGCCAACAAATACCAGAAAAACTTACTGATGGTGATGGTAGAGGGACTGCGTGCGGATATGGTAAACCCAGTCACCATGCCTCACCTCCACCAGTTTGCTAATCAAAACCTGTGGTTTAAAAATCACTTTAGCAGCAGCAATGACGACATGGCGGGGTTGTTTGGCTTTTTCTACGGCTTGCCTGGCAGTTATGCGCAAAGCGCCCGTACCGAGGGGCTGCGTCCGGTACTGATAGAAACACTCAAACAGCGTGATTATCAACTGGGGTTGTTTAGTGGCGATCATTTTGCCAATCCCATTTATTATCAAAGTATTTTCAGCCAAGCGCTTGAACGCGATAGTCAATCGGACAAACCCGCTTGGCAAGCCGATGCCGAGGCCGTCAGCACGATGCAAAACTGGCTGGGAAGTCGCGAAACCGACAAGCCATGGTTTGGTTACCTAGAATTAGCAACCGTGAATGAATACGAGCAAGGTGGTGACTACCCACAGCCTTTTCAACCGGCACTGGATAGCGCCATGGCAGGGGTCGATACTCAGACAAGCTTGGTATTAAAAAACAGCTACAACAACGCCGCGCATTATGTCGATGACCAACTTGGCCGCTTGCTTGAGCATCTAGGCCAGTCAGGGCAATTGGACAATACCGTGGTGATGATCACCGCCAATCACGGGATGGAGTTTAACGAGACCGGACTCAACAGTTGGGGCTCAAACTCAAACTACAGCCGATATCAGTTACAAGTGCCCATGATTATGCATTGGCCCAACCAAAATGCGGAGCAAACTGCGCATTATAGTAGCCACCTAGATGTGGCCCCCACATTGATGGAATCCATGTTATCGGTCAGCTCTCCGGCGGAGACGTATAGCAGTGGAACCAACTTGTTCGAGCTTAAAAACCGTCCACGCAAGTGGGTGCTCGCCGGCGATAGCCGAGATATCGTGGTGGTACAACCGCAAAAAACCACCGTGGTGGATAAGTTTGGCAACTATAAGGTGTTTGATAAGCACTATACACCGTTGCCAGAGGGGAAACCGCAGTTGTCACTGCTGATGCAAGTGATGCATGAACTGAAACGCTTTTATTATCCCGAAGAGCCGTCGTCGTGATGAGCAAGAGGCAGAGTAAAATGTCACATCGCTACGGTGGGTTGACGCTTTAATAGCCAAACGGTTGAAAAACCGAAAAACAATGCCCCTTGGCAATTGACACCCACTAGGCCGATTCGTAATATAGCGCTTAGTCGGTCTGTAGCGCAGTCTGGTAGCGCACTGTCATGGGGTGTCAGGGGTCGCTGGTTCAAATCCAGTCAGACCGACCAATATTTAAGCCCACCGTTCATCGAACGGTGGGTTTTTTCGTGTGTGCGCATTAAAGGCGGTTACTTCGCTTGCCGCCCGACAAATGCCGCAACCACGGTATCTTCGCCGCGTTGACGAGAAAACACATAGGCCCCCGCTTGGGGGATGACTTGGTGCGTACCTGCCCCAATCGCCGGGTGATCTTGCCTAAACTGGCCTACTTTACGCCAATGGTTTAGCAAATCTGTTTGCATATCATTGCGCTGCCATATCATGTCTGAACGGGTACCTTGATGGAAATCGTCTCCGTAAGGACCCAAGTCACGCCCGACTTCATCACCATAGAACACTTGTACCGCACCGGGCGCCAGCAAGAGTGCGTTAGCGGCACCACGCTGCATGCTGGCGTCTTTAAAGCGACTGAAAAAAAGCTCAGTATCATGGGACGACATATAGCTTACCGGAATGAAATCGCCCTCTTTTGCCATGGTGTCAGCATACGCTTGATAAGTGTCTTGCATTTCACTGAGGCAATACGCTCCCTTGTCCATCTGCTTTTGCAAATCGAAATTAATCAAGGCATCAAAGCCTTGGTCAAAATAAGGGCTGCGATAAGCACGGTGGCCCCACACTTCTCCCATCATCCAAAACGGCTCTCCCGTTTTGCCATGCTGATGCCGCCACGTCTCTAACGCCGCCGAGGCTTGCGATTTCAATGCTCGCCATACCTCGCCATCGACATGCTTGACCGTATCCACCCGAAAACCATCAATACCGAAACGCTCTACCCATTGGGTTTGCCATTCCAGTAAGTAATCACTCACGGTATAGTTATCGCGCGCTTCAACGCGAGTACCTGGGTTGTTGAGCAACCATTGCGGTGGCGTCACTGGCTGATCGGATTCCGTTTTAAAGTCGGGTAGCCCAGCCAGTGTCAGGGTTTTATCACTGCTGCCGGGCTGATCATAACCAGGTAACCCAGCTCGCACCCAGTCTTTGCCCCACCATTGGTGCCAGTGGGTGCTCTTGTAGTCAATGGCCTGATGGAAGTCATGCCAACTTTGCCCCTTATCGGGCTGCCAATCTTGCCATTTTTCTGGCAACTCAGCGTCATTGACGACGTTAATCCCATCTTGCTGTAAGTCCGCGAGCGTGGCATAACCTGGGTGATTAACCACAGCGTCAAGAAACACTTTCAGGCCGCGCTGGTGGGCTTCATCCATGAGGGTTTTGAGTACAGTGTCATCACCAAAGTTTTTGTCTACTTGGGTAAAGTCACGTGACCAGTAGCCATGATAGGCATAAAAAGGAAAGCTGCCCTTGCTCCCACCGCCCACAAAGCCATGGACTTGCTCGACAATCGGCGACAACCAAATCACATCTGTGCCGAGCGACTGGATATAATCCAGTTTATCGATCACCCCTTGCAGATCTCCGCCATGAAAGGTGCCGATGTTCTGTGCGTTATCTTGATGGCGTCCATAACTGTGATCATTGCTCGGATCGCCATTGTTAAACCTGTCCACCATCACAAAATAGATATTGGCATTCCGGTAGCTAAACGTAGGAGAAGGCGCGTCAACCGGGGCTAAGAGTACCAAGCCACCACTGTTCGGTGCCGGCGTCAGCGTGACACTGTGATCCTTTACACGCACCACCTGGCCACTGAGCGCTTCTTTTAGACGGGTCCCTTCGGCAAAGCTATCGCCCAGTTGCAGAGTAACCGGCCCGCCTTGATACTGCTGGCATTGCACATCTGGCAAAGGCCGCTTAAAGGTCGAGGCCGTCTTTTTTGGCTCACGCTTTACCCGTAATGTGCGCGTATCCGCTTGATAATAAAAGCCATAGTCACCAGCAAAGCGAATGGTGAGATCAAAGGTGCTGGCCGTATCGCACTCAAGCGGTATCGGCGTATTAAACTTGGCTTTGTTTGGCGTATCGGCTTGGCAGTCCCCCTCAACGCCATCCACGGTGATTTGGTAAGTGTTCTTTCCCAATGCGAAGACCGCTGGTGCGTCTACATCAAGTGGTTTATCAGCTTGTGTGGTTGAGGTGGTCACCGTGATATGAGGAGAGGCTGCGGCTGTCATTGAGAGCGACGCGGCTATCGCGATAGCGAGCCGCTGCCAAGTAAATACAGGGGTCATGATCGTGCTCCTTGCGATTTTCTTTTAGGGTAAAAAACCCGCAAGCGATTGACATCATTCCTGCGTCTGCGCCCTAAAAATGTGAGCCATGACCATCCAAGGATGAGTCAAGTCAGTCATTGCTCTGTTTAATCGGCAACCGTTTGATCAGCAACAGCATGGTGAAACATCAATCATTCTCCACACCCAAAAGCTCGCCAATATCGGCAGCAGGGGCTGGACGACGATATAAATAACCTTGCCCAAAGGTGCAGCCAAGCTCATGCAGTATGGCTTGTTGATGTAGCGTTTCAATTCCTTCCGCCACCACGCCGATCCCGAGACTATCCGCCATCGCTATCATTGCTGAAACAATGGCAACCTCTTCTTCATCGGGCGATTGGCTTTGAATATCTTTGATAAAGTGACGGTCAATTTTTAGCTTCGAGATCGGATAACGTTTTAGGTACGCCATGGACGAATAGCCGGTACCAAAATCATCGATCGCTATCCCAACCCCCTTTTCACGCAACTGTTCGAGAACACGTAACGCATTGGCTTGGTTTTCGATCAAGGTATTTTCTGTGATCTCTAATTCTAAAAAGCGCGGATCCGCGCCGGTTTTATCTAATGCCTCAGCCACTACTTGGACAAAAGTGACGTCAGCAAGGTTACGGGGAGAGATGTTTACGGCCATGGAGATCGGCGCACCCGCATCATGCCACGCTTTTAATTGCTGGCAACCGGTTTCCACCACCCATCGGGTAATATCATGAATGATTGAGCGCTCTTCCGCGACCTCGATAAAATGAATAGGAGACAGCAAGCCACGTTCGGGATGATGCCAGCGCAGTAACGCCTCGACACCAATGATTTGCCCCGTCACCAGATCCACTTGTGGCTGATAATAAAGCGCCAGTTCATTGTTTTGTACACATTGGCGTAACTCCACCGCTAAACGTAGTTTATGGTTGGCATTAATGGTTAACGCATCATCATAGAACGCATAGGTATTGCGGCCCGACTTTTTGGCGTGATACATGGCTGAATCGGCGAACGTAAGGAGCTCTTCGGTACTTGACGTATCGTCTGGGTAGTGCGCAATACCTATGCTTACCCCAATTTGTGCATCAATGCCGCCATCGAGGACAAACAAACGATTCATGGCATGGATCACATCTTCTGACAAGCGAATACACGCCGTGTTATCAGTATGAACCAAACGCAGGATAACAAACTCGTCGCCCCCTAAACGCGCCAAGGTGTCGCCTTCCTCGAGCAAGCCATGTAAGCGCTCACTGACCAACTTCAACAACTCATCGCCCACCGCATGGCCATGGCTGTCATTGACGAACTTAAACTGGTCGAGATCCAGAAACATCAAAGCGATCTGATTGCGCTGAACGGACTGCCTATTCATCGCTTGACGAACGCGGGACGTTAACAACAGGCGGTTCGGTAGCTCGGTTAGCGCGTCGTAATGGGCCAAATCAATCAGTTTTTTCTCTGAATCTTTCAGCTTAGTGATATCCGAGAACACCCCAATATAATTGACCACATTGTCAGCCTCATCTCTCACCACGCTGATAGAGAGTAGCTGGGGATACACTACGCCATCTTTGCGCCGATTCCATATTTCGCCTTTCCACCGCCCGTGGTCGGTAATTTGCTGCCACATTTCAGCGAAAAACGATTTGTCATGACGTCCAGAGTTCAAAATGGCCGGCGTGGCACCAAGCACTTCTTCCTCTTGATACCCGGTAATCGCACTAAAGCCACCATTTACCGTCACGATCCTTCCCGTCGCATCGGTAATCAACACCCCTTCACTGGACTGCTCGAAAATTTTTGCATTCAGCATCAGCTTTCTCTCTACTTCAAGACGTTCTGACACATCATGAATCACAGAAAAAAGCAGCTTGGCATGACCAATGGTGATCGGTGAAGAATGAACTTCCACTTGCCGCACCTCACCACTTTTCAGCCGATGTGAGAAGATAAAACAATTTTTCGCGCGCTGTTGTGCCTGCGAGAGGCTTTCTCTGAGGACACTATCGGTTTGGGTATTGATATCACTGATCTGCATCGACGTCAGAGCAGCATGGTCATAGCCATAGAACTGCTGCGCACTGTCATTGGCATCAAGAATATCGCCCGTTTTCGCATCGAGGAGCATCATCACCGCATCGTGACGTTTAAAAATGCTTCTAAAGCGGTAGCTATCATCCACCACACGCCCGATCGATTGGGCAAAACTGCGCCCCGCATTGTAACGGCCATACAGGCCACCCAGCCAAAAAAGCAAAATAATTGTACCCACAACCCAGACCGTGGGGTGAGGATGCAACCCTTTCCACCCCGATTGCGGTACCCCCAATAAACGCCAATCCCCCGAGGGCAAATTGACCGTGACCGTCTCAGGCGACTGGCTGAGTACTGACGTGTCACCATAAACCGTGGTAAACACTTGGTCAGATTCGCGTTTTTCTTGTAATACCGCGCGGACAGGATAGTTTTCACCTTGCTTAAAACTGGCGGAGAACAAACCATCAATATCTAACACCGTGGATAACACCCCCCAAGGCAGACCGGTGTTTTGGTTAACGATTGACTGCCTGGCAATCAACGCCGTCCCGCCTTGTATAAGCTCAACAGGGCCGGAGATGACCGGCTGTCTCGAGCCATAGGCGGCACGAACACTCTCTAGTTGCTCGGGAATATCATGATAATGGGTACCCAATACGGAAGTTTCTAACGTGTTGGGGTAAACGTGGCTGATCACCCAGTTTCGCGCGGCACCAAAATTAAGAATATAGGGGGTTTTGTCTTGAAGCTGGCCCGCAAACTGAGAAAAATCCTCTTGGTCCAAATCCGGGTTAAGGCTGATGTAGGTGGCAAGCCCGTGGCTTAAATCCAAATTCTGCGTCACTTTCAGCTCAATACGAGAGCGATAGGCCAATAGCGCACGCTGCACTTCTTTCACCTCTTGGTCATGCGCTTGCTGGTAAAGCCAAAACTCCACCGAGACCACAGAGAAAGCAAAGACCATGATGGAGATAAGCACATTATAAACAAACCCCACTCGCGCGGAGCGGCGCGCAACTTTATCAAGCGCGGATGGAACAGCTTGCTGCATGACGTGATATAACCTTATTTCGCACGACTAATAGGGCGAAAATAACCAAACTTCAGGTGTAGCACGTGATTATAAAGGGCGTGAACAGATTCGCCAGTATTACTATTAGGTTTCACAACATTGCGCATAAACAGTATGCTTGATGGGGCTTTTCTATCAAGCGGTTACCCCTTTCACTCAAGGTAACCACACCAACGCAGCGATGCTAAACAAGGAGTGTGCATGGCAATGACCCTCGAGTATGGTCTGCTACTGGTCAGCTTAGGACTGATCGCGGGGATCATTAATACATTAGCGGGCGGTGGCTCGAACTTGACCTTACCTGCGTTAATGGTGATGGGCATGCCAGCTGATGTCGCCAACGCCACCAACCGTGTGGCGGTTTGGTTACAGTGTGTATCTGGCATGTCAGGCTTTCGCCACCACAATAAGTTGGAGACACAAGACATTGTCCCCGTTTTACTCCCCAATTTACTCGGTGGCCTTTGCGGCGCATTAGCTGCCGCTTGGCTACCGGCAAGCTGGGTGAAACCCTTGTTGCTTGGCACTTTGCTGACCATGACGCTAGTGATGCTGATTAAACCGGCGACCTTTGGCCCTCCAGAGGGAACACCAACGAAGCGCGTTAAAGATACCCCCATGGCTTGGTTGGGTCTCTTGCTGGCAGGCTTCTATGGCGGCTTCGTGCAAGCCGGGGTAGGATTTGTACTACTGGCAGCCCTTTGCGGCACGCTTCACTACGACCTAGTGCGTGGCAATGCGCTCAAGCTGGCCTGTACGCTCGCCTTCACCAGCTTATCTTTAGTGGTGTTTATTGCCGATGATCTGGTGCGCTGGGTACCAGGGCTGATTTTAGCCATTGGCACCATGTTGGGCGCACGAGTGGCCGTTCGCTTTGCCATTTCCGCCAGCCCCAAGGTGCTGAAAGCCTTCTTGTTTGTGATGACCTTGATCGGCTGCATCGCCGCGTATGCGTTCTAACAGGTCACCTTGTACGTTTGCTCGCCACATGCTTCACATGCAAGCTGTCGCCATAGTGGTGGTAATATGGCGTACCGCACCAACAACATTATTTTGCGGCTTTGCGTCTCGCTTTCGTGGCGCGCGCTGATGTCGCCGTTGACTTTGTATTAGCTGCCGGCTTTGCTTTCGCTGTCCGTTTTCGGTAGCCGGACGTGCGCCGCCCTTTGCGCGCGAACGATTTAGTGGGGGCGGCAGGCAAATCGCTTAACGAGGCCGGTGGGGGCGATGTTTTTACGGTTTCAATTAAGCCTGTCACTTGTGCCGTTAATTCTTGCATAAAAGGGTGATACGCACACTGACGATCCGCCATATCTTGCAGTTGCCGCTCCCAATCCGCGGTCATATCCGGATAGGTGGCACTGTCTGGCAGCGCCGCGATAAGCCCTTTACCACTGGCGCTAGCGTGCAACGTCTTTCCTTGCCGCGTTAATAAGCCACGTTTCACCAATAACTCAATAATACCGGCACGGGTGGCTTCAGTGCCTAAGCCGTCGGTCTCGCGCAATATCTCTTTCAGCGCTTTGTTTTGTACATAGCGACCAATGCCTGTCATCGCCTGCAGCAGCGTGGATTCCGTAAACGCCGCCGGCGGCTCTGTCATGCAATCTTTAATCTCACCGCGTTCACAGCGTCCTTGTTCGCCTTTCTCCATTAGTGGCAAGGGAGCCGCGTCGCTGTCAGCGGTGTTATTTGTCGGCAACAAAGCACGCCAGCCGGCCAACGTCAGCACCTTCCCTTTGGCAATAAAACACCCACCTGCGATATCAAAGATGAGCTTCCCTTCTGCGTATTCAGCGGCCGGGTAAAACTGCATCACGTATTGGCGCGCGATGAGCTGATAAATCTTTGCTTCATCGGCTGACAAGCTTGTCGGCGCGACTTTCGCTGTGGGAATAATTGCATGGTGAGCCCCTACTTTACTGTCGTTCCATGCCTTACCTTTGCGCTTGGTATCAGCTCCCTCACATGCTTGGCTAAGCGTCTCACAGCCTTGCTTAATGGCACCGAGTATCTTATTTGCCTCGGCGAAATGGCCTTTGGGCAAATAGCGACAGTCTGAGCGCGGATAAGTGATCAGTTTGTGGCGTTCGTAAAGCTGTTGGCACACATCCAGTGCTTTTTGTGCACTAAAACCAAACCGCTTTGAAGCGTCAATTTGTAGTGCCGACAAGTTGTACGGCAACGGCGCGGCCTGTTTACGTTGCTGACGCTCCGCTTCAGTGACGGTCGCGGTTTGTCCTGCGATGCGTTGTGCGACGTTCTCTGCCAAGGGACGAGACAGGACGCGTCCCTGTTCATCTTGCCACTTTGCGCACGCTTCACTGGGCTGCCAACGTGCCCGTATCTCTCCCTCTGGATGAGCAATGATCGCATCCAGTTGAAAAAACGGGTGAGGTACAAAACTGTCTATCGCCTGATCACGGCGCACCACCAGTCCTAACACTGGCGTTTGCACACGTCCAACCGATAACACGCCTTGGTAGCCGGCCTGTTTCCCTAACAAGGTATAGGCGCGAGACAGATTCATTCCATACAACCAGTCGGCGCGTGAACGCGCTAAAGCCGATACGGACAGTGGCATGTAGGCTTTGTTATCTTGCAGTTGCGCGAGGGCTTTCTTCACCGCAGAAAGGTTTAAGTCACTGATTAAAAGGCGCTTAATGTTAGCTTTTTTGTTGGCACTGACCTTGGCGTAGTCAATCACTTCATCAACCAACAACTGCCCCTCTCGATCGGGATCACCCGCGTGCACCAGTTGATCAAACTGTTTGATCAGTTTTTTGACGACTGCCAGTTGCGCCGCGGCGGCTTGACGAGGACGGAGCTGCCATTTTTCAGGCACAATCGGCAGATCAGCCAAATCCCACTTTTTATAGCGGCTGTCATACGCATCCGGCTCAACCTGCTCTAACAAATGGCCGATACACCAGGTCACTACATCGCCTTGAGCGGTCTCGATGTACCCTTTGTGATTTTTGTGCGGTTTAGGCAGTCCCGCCGCAATCGCGCGCCCGAGACTGGGTTTTTCCGCTATAAACAATCGTGCCATGACAAAGCCTTTTTAACCGTCGCTGAGCGCATGGTATGCAAAGGCCGATCAGGGCGCAATAAAAAACCTGTACATATGCACAGGTTTTTTCGAGGTAAACGCGATTTATCCTAGTTTACAGGTAGGTCACAAACTTACTGGTATCACGCTTAGGAGCATTAGCTGGGGCGCAATCAGGCGTCCCTAAGTATAAAAAGCCGACAATTTGATCGTCACCTTCTACCGACAGCGCTTCGCGCACAGCAGGATGATAAGCAAACGCGCCAGTGCGCCAAAACCCTTGAAAGCCCTGCGCGACAGCGGCCATTTGCATCGCTTGTGTGGCACATCCCGCCGAAATATGTTGCTCAATGGTAGGAACCTTATCGTGCGGACGCGTGCGGGCAATCACTGCCACCACCATAGGCGCTCGAAGCGGGGCGTTACGCGCTTTTTCAATCGCCGCCTCATCCGCGCCATTAGTTTGTGCGGCGTCGGCAAGAATAGTGGAAAGCCGGGTAAGCCCCTCACCTTCGCAGATCACAAATTGCCACGGCGTCAACGCGCCATGATCAGGGGCGCGCAGCCCTGCTTGAATAATGTTTTCAAGCACGTCACCGCTCGGTGCGGGCGCGGCGAGACGCGGTATCGAGCGGCGCTGTAAGAGCATTTCAAGTGCGTCCATGATTCATCCTTTTTACCGTTAAACGGCCATGTATAACTCGGTGATCACAGGTTAACACAGCCTGAAACGGATAAAATCGTGCAAAGTGTATGGATTTAGAGCGCCAACGCCGTTTCAATCCCTTGGCGAATCGCACGCTTCGCATCAAGCTCGCCCGCATGCTCTGCCCCACCAATTAAGTGATAGGACAGATTAGCTTGTTTCAACTGCTCTGCAAGCTGATTAACCGACTCTTGCCCGGCACACAAGATGATCTGAGTGGCAGGAATCAAGTGCGCCTCGTCTTTGATACTTACATGTAGTCCCTCATCATCAATTTTGTGATAGGTCACCCCCCCCACAAGATTCACGCCCCGTTTTTGCAAGGTTTTACGATGGATCCAGCCTGTGGTTTTGCCCGGCCCTTTGCCAACTCGGCCTTCTCGGCGCTGTAATACCCAAACCTGCTTATCGCTATGGGTATCATGGCCAGGATACAAGCCGCCTTCGTGGCTAATGGTTTTATCGATGCCCCACTCTTTGAGCCAATCATCCAAGCTTTGATCCTTGGGCTCGGTGATCATGGTGGCAACATCCACTCCAATGCCTCCCGCGCCGATAATCGCGACATGGCTACCCAAGGCCGGGTTGTCACGAATAAAGGTTTGGTAGTCAATCACCTTTGGATGCTCGATCCCTTCAATCGCAGGGCGACGCGGTTTCACCCCTGTCGCCACCACAACGTCATCAAAGGCACTTAATGTATCCACATCCACTGTTTGATTGAGTTTGACCGTCACTCCCGCTTTTTCCAACCTTCGGAGGTAATAGCGAATCGTTTCTTTAAACTCTTCTTTTCCTGGAATGGCCATCGCCAAATTGAATTGCCCGCCTAGACGATCCGACTTTTCGAACAAGGTCACATCGTGGCCGCGTTCGGCCGCCTCGGTGGCACAGCTAATCCCTGCCATGCCACCCCCAATCACCGCCACCTGTTTCACTTGCCGGACCGGTGTGGCGATCAGTTCGGTTTCGTAACAGGCTTTCGGATTCACCAAGCAACTTGCCCGTTTTCCTTTAAATACGTGATCAAGACAGGCTTGGTTACAAGCAATACAGGTATTAATATCATCCGGCTGCCCCGCCTTGGCCTTGGCGACAAACTCAGCGTCGGCCAAAAAGGGTCGCGCCATCGACACCATATCCGCCTGCCCGCTGGCCAAAATCGATTCAGCGACCTCAGGCGTATTGATGCGGTTACAGGTCACCAAGGGCACCGACACTTCACCTTTTAATTTTTCCGTCACCCAGCTAAACGCACCTCGTGGTACCTGAGTAGCAATGGTGGGTACACGGGCTTCATGCCAACCGATCCCCGTATTGATAATGGTCACGCCCGCTTGTTCAAGGCCCTTCGCTAAGGCAACCACATCCTCGAAGGTATTGCCTTGCTCGACCAAATCCAGCATCGATAGGCGGAATATCACGATAAAGTCGTCGCCAGCGGCCTGACGCACCGCGCGCATCACTTCAACGGCAAAGCGCATTCGATTTTCAACCGTTCCGCCCCACTGGTCGTAACGACGGTTGGCGCGGTGACAGAAAAATTGGTTAATGAGGTAGCCTTCCGACCCCATGATCTCAACGCCATCATAGCCCGCTTCGCGGGCAAGCGCAGCACTACGCCCAAACGCTTTAATGGTACGCCAAATCGCCCGCTCACTCATTTCAAACGGGGTAAATTTACTGATGGGGGCGCGAATGGCTGATGCACTTTGCGCGAAAGGATGAAAGGCATAACGCCCCGCGTGCAAAAGCTGAAGCGCAATTTTCCCGCCATGGGCATGGACCGCTTCCGTAATGGCACGATGTGCACGTGCCGCGCGTCCAGAGCTGAACTGGGCGCTAAATGGCGTCAAACGACCGCGAAAATTGGGCGAGAAGCCACCCGTCACAATCAACCCTACATCGCCTTTCGCACGCTCGGCGTAGAAGGCCGCTAGCTTTTTAAAACCATCGTTTGCTTCTTCAAGCCCAGTATGCATAGAGCCCATTAGCACGCGATTTTTTAGGGTGGTAAACCCAAGATCGAGGGGGGCTAGCATGTGGGGATAAGGGTGCTGTTCCATTGCTTGCTCACTTATTGTTTTGTGGTCTGACCAGACTATAGCGCTGACAGACACGTGATTTCAAACATTCGTTTACAAGTTAGCAACATGGTGTCGCGATTTATGATCTGGGTAGGACTTTCACCCAGTATTGGCGTATATCGATAATCGCTCGCACCTATCGCTCTTGGCTCTGATCAGCTAGGATATCAGCGACATGCACCGATGGACTCAAGTATGAAAAAACTGTTCCGCTTTATTGCATCCCTTTTTAAATGGCTGTGGCGTGCGCTCAGTTTCGCGCGGCAGCTTTTGTTAAACGTCCTTTTCATAGGCGTCATTGTTGCCATCTACTATGCGCTGACGTCGGAAACCCCCTTGACGCCAAAAGACGCTGAATCGGTCAAGGTCGCTCAATCTGAGCCCGAGCCACGCGCCCTCTTGCTGAACATTGATGGCCCGATTGTTGAGCAGCGTCAACGTATTAGCCCAATTGATACGCTATCGCGCAACGCACTCGGTCAACCGGTTGAGCGTGAAAATGTGTTGTTTGACATTGTCGACACCGTGCGCCATGCCGCCACTGACGAGCAGGTCAATGGGCTTGTGCTCAGCTTGGGCGACATGCCGTCCACCAGCTTGACCAAGCTGCGGTATATCGCCAAAGCCATCAATACCTTTAAAGAAAGCGGCAAACCCGTGATCGCCATTGGCGGCACCTATAGCCAAAGTCAGTACTATTTAGCTAGCTATGCTGATGAGGTGCTAATGTCGCCTGATGGCATGGTGATGCTGCAAGGCTATGGTAGCTACAATCTGTATTGGAAAGACTTACTCGATAAGTTGGACGTCTCTACCCATGTGTTCCGTGTGGGGACCTATAAATCGTTTGTCGAGCCTTACACGCGCAACAACATGTCTGATGCCGCCCGCGAGGCGAATCAAGCCTGGCTGTCTCAGCTGTGGCAGGCGTATGTGAGTGATGTCGCCAAGAACCGTGGTATCCAAGCCAATATGCTCTCTCCCAGCGCTGAGCAACTGCTCTCGCGATTACGCCGTTTCGAGGGTGACTTCGCCGCATTGTCTAAGGACGTGGGGATCGTCGATAAATTAATGACGCGCCAGCAAATCCGTCGCTATCTCGCCGATAAGTTCGGGAGCGATGGCAAAGACAGCTTTGAATACACAGGTTATTACGATTACCTGCCGAAGATACAAAGTGGCTTTAGCTTGCCGGGCAACAATAACATTGCTGTCGTCGTCGCCAGCGGCCCCATCATGGACGGACATCAACGTCCGGGGACGGTGGGTGGCGATACCACCGCGGCAATGCTTCGCGATGCGCGCCTAGACAACAGTGTTAAAGCCGTCGTGCTGCGTGTTGATAGCCCGGGAGGCAGCGCTTTCGCCTCTGAAGTCATTCGCAATGAGGTAGACGCATTGCGTGAGGCCGGCAAACCTGTCGTGGTATCGATGTCGAGCGTAGCCGCCTCGGGGGGATATTGGCTATCGGCCAGTGCCGATAAAATCATTGCCCAACCTACCACGATCACAGGTTCGATTGGCATTTTCAGCCTATTCACCACCTTTGAGAACACGCTGGATGATCTCGGCGTGCAGTCTGATGGTGTCGGCACCACGCCGTTTGCCGGTGTGGGACTGACTCGCGCGCTCCCTGACGAGGTGGGAGACATCATGCAACTTGGCATTGAGCACGGTTATCACCGCTTCCTCTCGGTCGTCAGTCACCACCGCAATATGTCGATGGAAGAAGCCGATCAGGTCGCGCAAGGCCGCGTCTGGACGGGGCAAGACGCCCTGAACCTCGGCTTAGTGGATAAGCTGGGTGACTTTGACGATGCGGTATCAACAGCCGCCGATCTCGCAGAGATTGAGGACTACCAGCTCGATTGGATGCAACAGCCACTCACCCCCTTTGAGCAATTTATTAACGACGTGCTCGGACAAGGTGCGAGTGTGCTTGGCAAAACCGTCCAGGCGAGCATGCCATCGATCGCTCAACAACTGGCGTCGTCACCACAGTGGCAGTCATTGACCTTGTTGGAAAAATTTAACGACCCCCAAGGGCGTTACTTATTCTGCTTGAACTGCCAATACCAATAAAATCGACTCGCCCTGACCCTACAGTCAGGGCTTTTCTCTGTTTTTCTTCTATTCTGTGTGTCGCTCGGTGTTATCGATGTAATCGTTACATGTATACTGTGCTCACGCTCATTTAATGCAGATTTGACATGATGGAACGTAAACACATTTATATCGCTTACACAGGTGGCACGATCGGCATGCAAAAGTCCGATCATGGGTATGTCCCTGTGTCTGGTTTTCTGCAACAACAGTTGGAGAAGATGCCCGAATTCCATCGTCCAGAAATGCCGCTTTTTACTATTCATGAGTACCAACCACTCATTGATTCATCGGATATGACGCCAACGGATTGGCAACGGATTGCGGACGATATTGGCGACAATTATCACAAGTACGATGGCTTTGTGATCTTACATGGTACCGACACCATGGCTTACACTGCGTCAGCCCTGTCGTTCATGCTGGAAAACCTAGAAAAACCCGTGATCGTGACCGGCTCGCAAATTCCGATTGCAGAGTTGCGCTCAGACGGGCAAGCCAACCTACTCAATGCCCTTCATATTGCCGCTAACTATCCGGTGAATGAGGTCACCTTGTTTTTCAATAATCAGTTATTACGTGGCAATCGCAGCACCAAATCCCATGCCGATGGCTTTAATGCCTTTACTTCGCCTAACCTGCCTGCGCTGCTTGAAGCCGGCATTCATATCGAAGTAAAAGCAGATAAGCTCAACCAGCCTTCCGCCGGCCCTTTTAAGGTGCATACCATCAATGATCAACCGGTTGCAGTGATCATGATGTATCCCGGCATCTCACCGGACGTGGTAAGAAACGCACTCAAGCAGCCAGTGAATGCCATGATTTTGTTAACCTTTGGGGTAGGCAACGCGCCTCAGCACCCCGAACTGTTGGACTTGCTCAAACAAGCCACCGATAGGGGTGTCTTGGTGCTTAACTTGACCCAATGTTTGGCAGGACGCGTGAATATGGGCGGCTACGCAACAGGCTGTGCATTGGCTGACGCCGGTGTGTTGAGCGGCTATGACATGACGCCAGAGGCGGCGTTGGCAAAGCTTCATTTCCTGCTGAGTCAGTCCTTGCCGTTTGAGACCCTGCGTACCTTGGTACAAAAAGATCTCCGCGGAGAACTCAGTTACTACTAGCTTGTTACTGTTTCACGAATCTTTCAGTGTGTGACGTCGGCAAGGTTGCCGGCGTTTTTATTTGCTAACGTATACAGAGGGGTAACCATACTGTTGGTCGTCATTAAAAGGAGCGCATAATGAGGGTATTACATGGTGACTCGCTGTCGCCCCATACGCGAAAAATCGCGCTGGCGCTGAGGTTAAAGCATTTAGACTATCAACTCGCCCCCACTTCCCCTTTCGAGGCACACGAGCGCGTCATCCACCACCCTCCGATGCAAACTGTGGTCGCACTCGCCGAGGCATCACATACCATTTACCAAGACACAGTGATTACGGCCTACCTTGATGATGCCTACCCTGATCCGCTGCTCTATCCAGGCAACCCCACCCATCGCGCCCAGATCCGCTGGATTGAGTGGTTTTGTCGCTATCAGCTCGATCCCTTAATCACAGATACCTTGTTTTACCAACGGGTGGTACGCGGGCATATTTTAGACAAAACGGTCGATCATCAGGCCGTGAACCAAGCTCTGCAAACATTACCCGCCTGCTGCCAATATTTAGGGGAGCAAGTAAAAGCAATGCCCACCCAGACGGTGACGATGGCAGGTATCAGCGTGTGGAGTCTGTTTCGTTGCGCAAAAATGGCAGGGTTGGTGTTGGACGACCGATTCGCGGCGCTGAGTGATTACCTCTCAGCTCTCGACCAACTCCCCTTGTTCGATGCCTATGCGCAGGAGGAAAATCATCAACTAACTCCGTTTTTCGCCAGCCCAATTAGCCTAGCGACAACCTAGGTACCAGCATGCTAATGGCCGATTCAATGATAGACGCGGCCATCGCCGTGATCGCTGAGCTGTGCGCGCTAATGTTTAGTATTGCTGTCCTGAGTCGCCACCTCAATCCGGGTTTCATCTGGACGGGCAAACTCACGTTTTAGTTCCGCTTTCGATTTCCAGGTCACATTGCCCCCTTTCGCGACGGTCATGTGCTGGGGCTGGCTGTTGTGACGTGATTGATACAACATCACGGCTTGCAAGGCTTGGTCGCGTTGCGCTTGGTTCAAGCTGGTGCCGTCCGGCCATTTGCCCGTCTCCACGGCATAACACAACCGATCATACACTTCAGGCGTCATTGCTTTTAAGACTTGTTCAATATCCATGATTACCTCTTGGCGATCCTCATTAGGCTATTATGCCTGAACTGGGTGGGTGGACGGCATGCTTGGTTCAGTGCGCTTTATCACGCTTTCGACCATCAACTACACTAAAATATCACGTATACTCATCGCAATTGACTCAGGATACGATAAACCATGGATTTACGATTACTCATACGTTGTTTTTGCCCCTTGGGGTTAATTGCGAGTGTACTGCTTCTTACTGGCTGTGAAGGCGAGCCCACCACTAATCAAGTCTGTGAAACCCACCCAGAGCTATGCGCAGGATTAAACACCGGTGATGGACAATGCCGATTTGAGCGCTCTGATCTGATTTTTGATCGCTTATCTGTCTATCAAAACCCCAGTGATTTGAATAAGCTTACCGAGCTAAAACAAACCAAAGTCTACCTTCGCTGCATGGAGCTGGTTGCCGAAATAGAGCCCACCACCTTAAAACAGCGCAAAACCAAGCGCACCGAAGCGGTGTATCATGCTTACGACGCGATTGAACGGCTAGAGGGCGAACTGAAAGACTCTTACCAGCCACCCGTGATTTACTATCGCTGGTCTCAAGGCGACAACAGCGCGTTACCGCAGTTTTTAAAGCTAGAGGGAACACGACATCTCGAAACGCCACAATTACAGCTGGGGCTTGCCACCTATTATGTGTCGCGCAATAAAGCGAAAACAGTAGAGATCCTGCGCCATGCGTTAGAACTGTATGATGGTGACAATGAGACCGTTCGTAAAGCGGTGATCCCAGAAGCCATTAAGTCACTGGCGACCACCAATCATGCGCTAAAACGCTTTGAACATGCTTATTTATGGGCAAAAGTGGGGGAAAGTTACAACCTGCCGATTGCGCGCGGTGATCGCCTATCGCGACTTTACCCATTGACCGACGCACAACAAAAAAACCTACAAACCCTTGCGTTTGAGATTGCCGCCGCGATTGAAGATGGTGAGTTTGAGGCGACCCTGTTGCAGCCACTTGATAAAGGGGACCATGCCTCATAGCACAGCCTCTTTTAGTATAACGCCTGCGCATCACCCTCACTGGTGCGCGGTGCGGGAAACCGATTTCCTTCCGTTCCACCGTCTCGCTTGTCATACCACTTTAACTTTCACGATCGCGGTTCTGCTTCTACGCTAACAATTACCAGCGGTCGCTCCGTGTCTGCAGCCGTCGCATTAATCGCACGCGGTTAAAGCGCATACAGACATGGCGGCAAGGGGTCAAATGTTTAGGCGATGTAAAAAAAATCCGTACTTTTTTTTGACTTTAAACAATTTTGGCTGCGATTACCCTTGCATGGCGGGGTCCTATTCTGTAATTTTACTACCAGTTTCATCTCACTAGAAATTAAGTTGTGGAGCAACATAATGACTATCAAAGTAGGTATTAACGGTTTTGGCCGTATCGGCCGTTTCGTATTCCGTGCATCTGTCGAGCGTAACGACATCGACGTGGTAGCAATCAACGATCTTATCGACGTTGAGTACATGGCTTACATGCTGAAGTACGATTCAACCCACGGTCGCTTCAACGGCACAGTTGAAGTAGAAGGTGGTAACCTTATCGTTAACGGTAAAACCGTACGCGTCACTGCAGAGCGCAACCCAGCAGACCTTAAGTGGGATGAAGTGGGTGTTGACGTTGTTGCTGAAGCAACCGGTATCTTCCTCACTGACGAAACCGCGCGTCAACACATCCAAGCGGGTGCGAAGAAAGTGGTTCTAACCGGCCCATCTAAAGATGCGACGCCAATGTTCGTTATGGGTGTTAACCACAGCGATTACGCGGGTCAAGACATCGTTTCTAACGCGTCTTGCACGACTAACTGCCTAGCGCCAATCGCGAAAGTACTGAACGACAAGTTCGGTATCGTATCTGGCCTGATGACCACCGTTCACGCCACCACTGCAACGCAAAAAACCGTTGATGGTCCGTCTGCGAAAGACTGGCGCGGTGGCCGTGGTGCGTCTCAAAACATCATCCCATCTTCAACCGGTGCTGCAAAAGCGGTTGGTAAAGTATTGCCAGTACTAGACGGCAAACTGACTGGTATGGCGTTCCGCGTACCAACCGCCAACGTGTCTGTTGTTGACCTGACTGTAAACCTTGACAAAGCAGCGTCTTACGACCAAATCTGTGCGGCGATGAAAGAAGCGTCTGAAGGTGAGCTGAAAGGTGTTCTAGGTTACACCGAAGATGCCGTGGTTTCTCAAGACTTCATCGGCGAAGTACAAACGTCTGTATTCGATGCTAAAGCAGGTATCGCACTGACTGACAACTTCGTGAAAGTAGTTTCTTGGTACGACAACGAAATCGGCTACTCAAACAAAGTATTGGATCTGGTTGCACACATCGCTAAATAATGCGCATGTAACCCTATTCAAGTTAAAGGCGGCCATTGGCCGCCTTTTGTTTATCAGGCCCATGACTCGCGACCACGCTGTCTGTGAACGTGTCTTCGATAACTGATTAAGGAACACTTACCCAAGAGGATCAGGCTATGACTTCTCCCACCCTGCATGTTGAACGTCAACTTTCTGCATCTGTCGATCTCTGCTATCGCCAGTCCGTTCCGATTCTTCGTGTTACTCACCCTGCGTGTTCAGCCACTATTAGCCTATTCGGCGGACACCTCATCACCTTTGCCCCTGCGGGTGAAAAGTCACTGACTTGGATGAGTGATAACGCTATCTACGATGCCAACACCCCATTACGAGGCGGCGTCCCCATTTGCTGGCCATGGTTTGGTCACACCGGGCAACCTTCTCATGGCTTTGCTCGCCGTCAAATGTGGCAGTTAGCGAACATTGAAGAAACCCCTAAAGGCGTCACTATTCAACTGCAGTTATCCGACTCAGACGCCTCGCGAGCACTATGGCCACATTGTTTTCATGCAACGGTGACCTTTACGCTAACTCATCACGCCGACATTGCATTAACGGTGACCAATACAGATCAACACGCTTGGGCCATGGGTGGCGCCTTGCACAGCTATCTTGCGGTAGAAGATAGCGAGCAAGCGAACGTGGAAGGGCTGGGTTGTCAGTATCTTGATAACTTTGCGGCAGGCAAGGCCGTGCCAGCGACGGGCAAAGTGACCTTCGAAGAGCCGGTTGATAGGATTTATACGGGGGCTGACAACACCCTCACTGTCACCGACCCGATGGGAAACCGTCGTCTCAAAGTCAACAATCAAGGTGCAAGCAGCGCTGTTATCTGGAACCCGGGTCAGGCGGCGTCCATTCAGATGGCAGATATGGACGATAACGGGTACCTCAAGTTTGTCTGTGTCGAAGCGGCGATTGAACAACCCACACAAGTTGTCCATCCAGGTCAAAGCTACACATTAGCAACCCAGTTAATGGATGAGCGCCACTCAAGCTAGACGGGCGTAACAGGCCGCCTTACACCCAAGCGGCCTGTTTTAATGGCTAACAAGGCTACATAAAAATGTAGTTAACCCCTAAGTAGCCCGAGGCGGCAGTCGATTGATCCACCATTGGGCTGTTCGCTATTTCATCATCGAGGTTGGTATAGCGCACGCCACCAAGCAGTTGGATACGCTCAGTCAGCATGAAATAGCCACTGGCACCAACAAAGTAATGACCCGCAGACCCTGGCTCATACGCCGATAAACCGGAACGCGCCGCTTCGCTATCGCTGATCCCGTACAGGTGCTGGTTTAGCTCATGGCTGTTATAGGAGTAACCCACTTCCGGTGACACGCCCCAGCGAGGATGGTTGAACGCGTATTTCCAGCTAGCCTCGCCATACACCCCGTCCCTATCATGGGTCACGCCTTCCCCAGCTAGCACCTGAAAACGCCCTATCGGAGAATGGTACTGGTAAGCCAGTGCAGCAACGATGGATGTATCACGTTTATCAAGTTGACTGAGTTGTGGGTCATCAGTGTCTGCGGGATCAAAGCGACGTGGATCATAAGTGGCAGATAAAACAAGGTTATGGGTCGATCCTTTCGGTGCCAGTCGCGCGCCCGCCGTCAGGCCACGAAAATAAAAATGGTCAGTCTCAACATTGACCGTCGGCACGACCAGCGGATCGGTATCCGTGTCTTTATAGACCTGAGGTGAAAATGCGCCTATCACGCCAGCAGAGACACGCGTCTCAGCGTAAGCACTGCTGGCGGTTAGCATAAGGGCGCAAGCGACCCAAGCCGTTTCTCTCGCTATGTTCATCATCTATTCCCTTCTTGTTTGACGGCTGGCAAACGTCCACCTAGTCGCCCTAACGGATAAAAATATCACCGTTATCATACCTCACTCGTTTGAACGCCAGCTGTCAATATCTTGACAAGAAAAGCGTACGGATCCGGCAACAAAAATTATCGAAAAAACAAACAATTCTTTCACGCAAAATCGGCAAATCAGGTCTAACCTTATTGAAAGGAAAGGGATCATTCAGCCAATTTTGCACCTTTTCTTTTTGAGTTATTAGACGATTTAGGGGGCAGGACCATGACTATTTTCGATCACTATCGTCAGCGTTACGAAGAAGCGAAAGACGAGGAAATGAGCCTTCAAGCATTCTTGGATCTTTGCCGAGAGGATCGCGGCGCGTATGCCAATGCGGCAGAGCGTTTGCTGATGGCGATTGGCGAGCCAGAAAAAATTGATACCTCGCTTGATCCGCGACTCAGCCGTATTTTCTCCAACCGAGTAATTTCCCGCTATAAAACCTTCGAAGACTTTTATGGCATGGAAGACTCGATTGAGCAAATCGTCTCTTACCTCAAGCACGCCGCCCAAGGTTTGGAAGAGCGAAAACAAATTCTCTATTTACTCGGGCCTGTCGGCGGGGGTAAATCATCCTTGGCCGAGAAGCTAAAGAGCTTGATGCAGCAAATGCCTATCTACGTGCTGACCGCGAACGGCGAACGTAGTCCTGTGAACGATCACCCATTTTGTCTGTTTGATGCCGAAGAAGACGGCCATTTACTCGAGAAAGAGTATGATATTCCCCACCGTTATATTCGCCATATTATGTCACCTTGGGCGGCGAAACGGTTGAAAGAGTTTGGTGGCGATATTAGCCAGTTTAAAGTGGTGAAACTGCGGCCATCGATTCTTAACCAAGTCGGGGTAGCAAAAACCGAGCCTGGGGATGAGAACAACCAAGATATCTCGTCCTTGGTGGGTAAAGTTGACATCCGTCAGCTCGAACACTATTCACAAGATGACCCCGATGCCTACTCCTACTCCGGTGCGCTGTGTCGCGCTAACCAAGGGATGATGGAGTTTGTGGAGATGTTTAAGGCCCCGATTAAGGTGCTCCACCCACTGTTGACCGCGACCCAAGAAGGTAACTACAACGGCACCGAGGGCCTGTCAGCACTGCCGTTTGATGGCATCATTCTCGCGCACTCAAACGAATCTGAGTGGCAATCGTTCCGCAACAACAAAAACAACGAGGCTTTCCTTGACCGTGTCTATATCGTCAAGGTGCCCTATTGCTTGCGGGTGTCAGACGAAATTCGAATCTACAACAAGCTGCTGTCTTCTAGTGAGCTACGCCATGCGCCTTGCTCCCCCAGCACCTTAGATATTCTGGCGCGCTTCTCTGTGCTTTCACGGCTGAAAGATCCTGAAAACTCGAGCATTTATTCAAAAATGCGCGTGTATGATGGTGAAACCTTGAAAGATACGGATCCTAAAGCCAAGTCCTACCAAGAGTACCGTGATTTTGCCGGTGTTGATGAAGGCATGGATGGGCTATCGACCCGTTTCGCGTTCAAGATCTTGTCGCGAGTCTTTAACTTTGACCACGCCGAAGTCGCCGCAAACCCGGTGCATCTGTTCTACGTGTTAGAGCAACAGATTGAGCGAGAGCAGTTCCCGCAAGAGATGGCAGAGCGCTACCTTGAGCACTTAAAAGGCTACTTGATCCCTAAATATATCGAGTTTATCGGCAAAGAAATTCAAACCGCGTATCTCGAGTCCTACTCAGAATACGGGCAAAATATTTTTGACCGCTATGTCACCTATGCTGACTTCTGGATTCAAGATCAAGAATTCCGCGATCCAGATACTGGCCAGTTGTTTGACCGCTCAGCACTCAATGCAGAGCTGGAAAAAATCGAGAAGCCCGCCGGGATCAGTAATCCAAAAGATTTCCGCAACGAAATCGTCAACTTTGTCCTCCGTGCACGCGCCAATAATGAGGGTAAAAATCCGGCATGGACCAGCTATGAGAAACTGAAAACCGTCATTGAGAAGAAGATGTTCTCTAACACCGAAGATTTGCTTCCAGTGATTTCCTTCAATACCAAAACCTCGAGCGAAGAGCAGAAGAAACACGACGACTTTGTCGCTCGTATGATGGAAAAAGGCTATACCCGCAAGCAAGTTCGCTTGCTCGCAGAGTGGTATTTGCGCGTGCGTAAATCATCGTAGCCCGCGGGCTGACGCAGATGACGGGAGAGAGATATGGCGCATTTTATTGATCGTCGTCTCAATGGCAAAAATAAAAGCACTGTCAATCGACAACGCTTTTTACGCCGACACAAGCGGCAAATTAAAGAGTCCATTGCTGACGCCGTCAACAACCGCTCGATCACGGATGTCGAGAGTGGAGAGGATATTTCTATTCCTTCTCGTGACATTCGTGAACCGACGTTCCACCAAGGCAAAGGGGGACAGCGTGATGCTGTCCACCCAGGTAACGACCAATTTAGCCCAGGGGATCGTATTGCTCGTCCCCCCGGTGGCGAAGGCGGCGGAGCCGGAGAAGGACAAGCCAGCCCTGATGGCGAAGGCCAAGATGAATTCGTCTTTCAAATATCAAAAGATGAGTATTTGGATCTCTTGTTCGAGGATCTTGAGCTTCCGAACCTGAAGAAAAACCAAATGAATAAAATGGTGGAGTACAAAACGCATCGCGCGGGATATACCTCGAATGGGGTGCCCTCGAACATTGCTATTGTACGTTCACTGCAAAACTCACTGGCACGACGCACAGCAATGTCAGCCGGCAAACGCCGAGAGCTGGCAGAGCTTGAAGAGGCGCTGGAGCGCGTGCGCGAGGCCGAGCCAGCACAACCGCTTGAGGTGAAACGACTCGAAGAAGAAATCTCGGTATTGAAACGCAAAATCGCCGCGGTGCCGTTCATCGATACCTTTGACTTACGGTATAAAAATTACGAAAAGCGGCCACAGCCCAGTAGCCAAGCCGTGATGTTTTGCTTAATGGATGTGTCCGGCTCGATGGATCAAGCGACCAAGGATATCGCCAAGCGGTTTTATATCCTGCTGTATCTTTTCCTGACGCGCACCTACAAAAACGTGGAGGTGGTCTTTATTCGCCACCACACGCAAGCGAAGGAAGTGGATGAACATGAGTTCTTCTACTCACAAGAAACAGGCGGCACCATTGTATCCAGTGCCCTGCGGCTGATGGATGAAATCATCAAAGATAGGTACGACCCGGCGGAATGGAACGTCTATGCGGCCCAAGCCTCGGATGGCGATAACTGGGCCGATGACTCACCCGGCTGCCGAGAACTATTGCAAAATACCCTGTTGCCGGTCAGCCGTTATTACGCCTATATCGAGATTACCCGCCGCGCGCATCAAACACTGTGGCGAGAATATGAGGCGTTGGCGCAAAGCCATGACAACTTTGCAATGCAGAATATTCGCTCAGCGGAGGAAATTTTCCCCGTGTTCCGCGAACTGTTCAAGCGTCAGGTCGAAGCCTGACGCCATACCGGCATAGACGCATTTTATCAGGGAGACATGGTATGGCTGTCACCAAAGGTAAACGTAACACTCCACTTCATGATGGACCCGATTGGACCTTTGACCTGCTCGAGCAGTATCACAAGGAAATCAAACGAGTCGCTGAACACTACAAACTGGATACTTATCCAAACCAAATCGAAATCATTGCCGCCGAGCAAATGATGGATGCTTACTCAAGCGTCGGGATGCCCATCAATTACAATCATTGGTCGTTTGGTAAAAAGTTTATCGAGACCGAACGCAACTATAAACACGGCTACATGGGGCTCGCTTATGAGATAGTGATTAACTCCAATCCGTGTATTTCTTATTTGATGGAAGAAAACACCATCACCATGCAAGCGCTGGTGATGGCACACGCCTGTTATGGCCACAATTCCTTTTTTAAAGGCAATTACCTGTTTCAAACCTGGACAGATGCAGGCTCCATTATTGATTACCTGCTGTTTGCTAAACATTACATCAGTGAATGTGAAGAAAAGTACGGCCTCGCGGAAGTAGAAAACCTTATCGACTCCTGCCATGCATTGATGAACTATGGGGTCGATCGCTACAAACGGCCGCAAAAAATCTCTCTCGCCGAAGAAAAAGCGCGTCAAAAGGCACGAGAAGATTACTTGCAGACACAAGTCAATGAGCTGTGGCGTACCATTCCGGGCGGTAAAAAAGAGCAAGAAGAAGAAAAGCGCCGCTTCCCGACCGAGCCACAAGAGAACCTGTTGTATTTTTTTGAAAAACACTCTCCGCTGCTTGAACCATGGCAGCGAGAAATCGTGCGGATAGTGCGTAAGGTCAGCCAGTATTTTTACCCGCAAAAGCAAACCCAGGTGATGAATGAAGGCTGGGCGACGTTCTGGCACTACACCATCCTCAATCATCTGTATGACGAGGGCTTGGTGACGGATAGCTTCATTATGGAGTTTTTACATAGCCACACCAATGTGGTGGCACAACCACCATACAACAGCCAGTTCTATTCCGGCATTAACCCTTACGCACTCGGGTTTGCCATGTTCCAAGATATTCGTCGCATTTGCGAAAATCCCACGGAGGAGGATGAGTACTGGTTCCCTGATATCGCCGGAAAAGACTGGCTCGAAACCGTACACTTTGCGATGGCAAACTTTAAAGATGAAAGTTTCATCAGCCAGTTTCTATCGCCCAAAGTGATGCGGGATATGAAGTTTTTCGCCGTCAATGACGACGATCGGCAAAGTTATATTGAAGTGACTAGCATTCACAATGAACAAGGGTACCGCCAGTTACGCGAAGATCTCTCCGCGCAATACAACCTCAGTAATCGTGAACCGAATATTCAAGTGTTCGATGTCGATTTGCGTGGCAACCGTTCACTCACACTTCGCTATGTCCCTCATAACCGGATCCCGCTCGCTAAATCTTATGAAGAGGTGTTGAAGCACGTGCATCGATTGTGGGGATTTGAAGTGATCCTCGAAGAGGAAACCAGTGAAGGGCGAGGAAAGATACTGAGTAGCTGCCCCAAGCGGCCGCAGTTTGACCCTGATATGTTAATGGGCAGCCACTAAAACACATAGCTCCCCTAACCAAAAGCCGCGATGAACCCTGTTCAAAGCGGCTTTTCACGTTTTAAGTATCAGAACGCGTTAGGCTTCTTCTTCTGCCATGTGTGCCGCGATCGTTTCACGGTTACTAAACCACAAGCCACCGCACTCACGTCCGTATTGCTTGACCCTATCGCCAATCATGGGGTGCTGGTTATTGGCCACCATCTCCCGTAAATCACTGTAGAAACTCAATGCGTTCTCACAGGCACGGCGATCCATAAAGTAATAACCACCTACTCGAGAGTATATCTGTCGCATGCCATTAATGGTTAACACGTACACCTTGTTTCCGGAAAAGTGCGCCATACCTTGGAACAACCGGTAATCAAAATGATTAAACGCGCGACCCATACAAATCCGTTCACACAAAACAGGATCTTGCTTGCCGTATTTATCTTGAATCTTCTTAACGTCTTTTAAAACTTCATTTTGTTCGTCAATAAGCTCCAAGAACTGCTCAAAGCTCTCGCATTCGAGCACTTGCTCACAGCGCTTGATCACATGGTCGATAAGGTTCAAGCAGTCGTCGGGGCGGTTTTTCGCCGCATAACGCATGTACACGCCGCTGATATCGGTACGGGCTGCGAGTAAGTCCTCAAGGACACCATGAACATCTTGCCCCTCTAGAGTAACCAGGGTATCAAGAATACTCAGCCCCGACGTACGCATATAATCGTTCACACGTGTCGGCTTACCATGTTGAATGGTTAACCAGCCATCCCGTGCCAAACGCTGTAGCACTTCACGTAGCGTGGTACGAGTGACCCCAATCAACTCAGACAATTCGCGCTCTGCAGGTAAAATTGATCCTTTTGGAAAGTGATTATTCCAAATACTTTCAATTATATATTTTTCAGCAAACGTTGCTGGGCTATCCGCCTTTATAACCATTGAATCTAGATTCCAATTTGCTTCTTGCTCTGATTAATAACTCATCATACCACTAGACGTCACTAGCAGAAACCGCTGAGTGAGATCACTGGATATCGCGTGACATCTGCTATCTTTTTGTACCAGATCAATGAAAAACTGGGCATGAATCGCAAAACTAAACCACACAAGATGTAACAAAATATGTCTGAGGCAAACTAGCGCACAATTATACGTGACAAGGCTACCCAAGATTTGTTGTCTTAACCGACGCGCACCGGTAACCCTCCGTCACTTACTTGTACCTGTCACCCTCTTACTGTGCCACGCATCCATTTCGCCTGTATGGCGATTTTGTACGGGCACGTTACTCGCCCATCCGTGCGCTAGGTAGGCATAGATAACAATGAGACTTTCACTATGGCGAAGACCATGACACTCAGCACTGCGTTTCTTAAGAACTTTCTCGGCAAAGCGCCTGATTGGTATAAATTAGCCATTGTCGGCTTTTTAATTCTCAACCCTGTCATTTTCGCAATCGACCCTTTCATCGCCGGCTGGCTATTGGTGGTCGAGTTTATTTTCACCCTCGCGATGGC
The DNA here is from genome assembly GCF_001722105.1 of Salinivibrio sp. SS3. Classification (NCBI taxonomy): domain Bacteria; kingdom Pseudomonadati; phylum Pseudomonadota; class Gammaproteobacteria; order Vibrionales; family Vibrionaceae; genus Salinivibrio; species Salinivibrio sp. SS3. The sequence continues at coordinate 43,798 of NZ_MEBQ01000016.1, forward strand.
CTTGAAATGCTATCCGCTACAACCCGGTGGCTTATTGGCGATTGAAGCGGTCGCCATTGGCATGACCAGTCCTGCGCAGGTCAAACATGAGCTGGTTGCTAACGTTGAAGTCCTACTGCTGCTGGTCTTTATGGTGGCGGGAATTTACTTTATGAAGCAGCTTCTGCTGTTTATTTTCACTAAAATCCTGTTGAGCATCCGATCCAAAATTGCCTTGTCATTGGCTTTTTGTGGCGCGGCGGCGGCGCTCTCTGCCTTTTTGGATGCCTTAACCGTGATTGCCGTGGTGATCAGTGTCGCCGTCGGTTTTTACGCCATTTACCACCGCGTGGCGTCCGGGAAAGACTTCGGCGCTAACCATGATCATACCTCAGATGAAAGCTTAAGCGACGAGCTTAGCCGCAACGATTTGGAAAATTATCGAGCGTTTTTACGTAGCCTATTGATGCATGCTGGCGTGGGTACCGCATTGGGCGGGGTGATGACCATGGTCGGCGAGCCGCAAAACCTGATCATTGCCGACCAAGCTGGTTGGCATTTTGGTGAGTTTATTTTACGTATGGCACCGGTCACGCTGCCGGTTTTCTTTGCTGGCTTGCTAACCTGTGCGCTGGTCGAGAAGTTTGCTTGGTTCGGTTATGGCGCACACCTGCCGCAAAATGTATTAAAAATATTGGTGGAGTACGATAACGCACAGCGAGCAAAACGCACGCCTCAAGACATCGCCAAGTTGGTGGTGCAAGCGCTGATTGCGGTGTGGCTAATCACCGCATTGGCTTTACATTTGGCCGCGGTCGGTTTAATTGGCCTAAGTATCATTATCCTTGCCACCGCGTTTACGGGCGTTGTGGATGAACACCATATCGGCAAAGCCTTTGAGGAAGCGCTACCGTTTACTGCGCTATTGGCGGTCTTTTTCTCTGTGGTGGCAGTGATCATCGACCAACACCTGTTTGCACCTGTCATCGACATGGTGTTGTCGCTGGAAGGTCACCTGCAACTGACCATGTTTTATATCGCCAATGGCCTGCTTTCCATGGTGTCAGACAACGTGTTTGTCGGCACCGTGTATATCAACGAGGTGAAAACCGCCCTGCTCAATGGCGTGATTGGCCGCGAGCAGTTCGATATGTTGGCGGTTGCGATTAACACAGGCACCAACTTACCCTCGGTCGCCACGCCCAATGGCCAAGCGGCTTTCTTATTCTTGCTCACCTCCACACTCGCGCCGCTGCTGCGCCTTTCCTACGGGCGCATGGTATATATGGCGTTGCCTTATACCATTGTCATGGGGTTACTGGGGGTAATTGGCATTGAGTTTTTCTTGGTGCCCGCTACAGAGTGGATGCTACACCAAGGTTGGATTTCCGAAACCATCCATATGACTCAGCAAGCCATACCGAGCGCTCACTAACGCACTTCTATCATTGACCTTAGTCTCAACAAACGATTGAATAGCAAGGCTCTCAATATAGGGCCTTGTTTTTTATCAGGAGTGAGTTATGTGGCGCGCCTTAAACCAGTTTTCTCGCAGCCGAGCGTCCTGGCTGTTGTTGCTTCTATGTGTTGTGGGGCTGGAAGCCACCGCGCTTTACTTTCAACACTATCAAGGGCTGGCACCTTGTGTGATGTGTATTTATGAACGCGTTGCCCTATTAGGGATTGGCGTGGCTGCCTTGTTGGGTTTAATCGCGCCTAACGACCCTTTTTGGCGCACACTTAGCTTGCTTGGCTATGGCGCCACAGCCGGGTGGGCGCTAAAGCTCTCGTTAGAGCACGTGAGTTATCAATTTCCTGATCCAAACCAATTGTTTGGTGCCACCTGCGATGTGGCGGTGAACTTCCCTGCTTGGGCGCCACTCAACCAATGGCTGCCCTCCGTCTTTGAAGCCTACGGTGATTGCAGCAAGGTGGTGTGGCAATGGCTAGGCTGGTCGATGCCTCAATGGCTGGTCGGTATCTTTTCCGCGATGTTGTTTGTCTGGGTGTTAGTGGTAATTGCCCAGTTTATTGGCCGCCCCCCTCGCCGCATTTTTTCATAACGGCGGGTGACGGATTGTGCAAGATAGCGTCGGCTTTATCGGCGCTTTCGCTCCTTGCTACGTGGTTGAACCGCTCACACAGCACCTTGATTAAGGGACGATCTGCGCCACTAAAAACCCCAGCATCGAGGCGACGAGGCTCACTCCAATAGATGGCCTGATGTTGATGTAGCATGGGCGGTCCATCAAGAATGTCACACCAAAAACTGCACAATAAGATCACCTTGTCGCCGTAATCGAACTCGGTTTCTACAATCGGCGCCCCAACATGGATATCCACCCCAAACTCTTCACGCCACTCCCGCTTGAGAGCCTGCTGGTCAGTCTCGCCTTGCTCGACTTTGCCACCCGGAAATTCCCACCAGCTAATAAACTGGGTATCCGGTTGGCGTTGTGCCACCAACACTTGGTGATCTTGGGTCGCCACGCCGGCGACAACACGTATCGGAGAGGGTTGTTTTGACGGCTTCATCTGATTAACGCCCACAGCATTTTTTGAACTTGGCACCACTGCCACATGGGCAAGGATCGTTGCGGCCTATCGACTTAAATGGATTGACCTGGTGCGCACCATGCGTGCCTTGTTGCGCTTCATCCGCCGCTTTCGCCACCTCCTGGATCATTAAGTCCAGTTGTTCCATATATTGGCCCGGCTCAACATCAATGCCGACCTCTTTCATCTGCGCTAATGTGCCTGCTTCATCGTGTAGCAGCAGCATGCTGGTGACTAAGGCGGATAGCATCCGGCGACTGCCATCATTGAGCGTCACCTCGTGCCAGTGCGGCTCAACATAGGGCCACACCGCTAAAAACCCCTCGGCGAACGCTTGGGCGTGCTCACCGCGCATCGACAACATTAAGCTATCCGGCAATACATAATCATTGCGCATCAGGGCGTGATATTGCTGCTCAAGGTGTGCCAGCACCACCTGCTTATCGTCTTGATTGAGGCTAACTACCTCCCCATCTTCTTCAACCCCTGCAGTCACTAGCACCGACAGCCAGGTATCAGGATCTAAAGGAGCCGGACATATATTCGCGGCCAGGAGGGCACCTTCAATAAAACTGGCGGGCATCCCCTCCCAGTGTTCAGAGAGTGTCACTAGTGTTGACATAAACTTTCCTGTGTCATGAATTCTGTTTGTTGACGTGCGTTATCGAGTGCACGGACTATCTCATCCGCGCGCTTGAGAACGCGAATCACCTTAAAGCAGGCATCTGCCTGGGGGTAATATTGGCGCAAATACTTAAACCATTGCTTAATGCGGTTAGGGAAATACTGCGCCTTATCACCTTGGCGTTCTTGCTCGGTATAGCGAATCAGCAATGCGAGCACGGCAGGCCAAGGCATGGGCGCGACGTTATCACGGATATGCTGACCGAGATTAGGCATATTTAACGCTCCACGACACACCATTAAGGTGTTGCAGCCGGTGAGGGCTTGGCAGCGCAGCGCATCCTCACGGTGCCAAATATCCCCATTGGCCGTGACGGGGATGGGCAGGTGTTGATTAATGTCAGCAATTAAATCCCAACGAATAGTGCCCGCTTTGTAGCCATCGCGCTTGGTGCGCCCATGTACCACCAGCTCATCCGCCCCTGCGTCGGCCACCGCTTCGGCAATGAGCAAGTAATCATCAAGATCATTAAAGCCAAGACGCATTTTGGCGCTCACCGTATGAGCCGGATCAACCGCCTCTCTCACTGCTTTGACCACATCAAACATATGCTCTGGGGTTTTAAGTAGCGCTGCCCCACCACGGTTGCCATTGACGGTTTTCGATGGGCAGCCAAAATTAATATCAATCCCTTGCGAGCCCAGTTCGATCGCACGCACCGCGTTACCCGCCATTGCATGTGGATTTTGGCCCAATAGCTGTACGCGAACCGGGGTTCCCGCGGTGGTGAAGCCCCCTTGCGCTAACTCCGGACAAAAGCGATAAAAGACTTTTTCCGGCAAGCGTTGGTCGACCACGCGCACAAACTCGGTGACACAGAGACTGTAGTGATTAATCTCGGTGAGCAACTTGCGCATCAAGGGGTCGAGTACCCCTTCCATCGGGCCCAAGACGATATCTGGTGGTGATTGATGTATTTGACTCATGCCATACCTTCGCGATTAAGGCGCGCTATTTTGCCAGCTTTTACACCAAATCGCAGCTAAGAAAAAAGCCAGTCAAAAAGTGACTGGCTTTCAAATCGTTAGCGACGCCGGCAGGATTAGCCGTCTGATCTCGCCGCGTCAACCATGGCTTCTAGCTGCGGGTACGGCAAATAGCCAGGTGCGACCTGCTCGCCAATGATCATCGCTGGGGTACCTCTTAGCCCCAGTTCAACAAAGGCGCGATAGTTTTCTGCGACCGCTTTTCCGGTCATTTCTTTACCTTCCAGCAATGCTTCGGTACCGGTTTTCTTGGCGATTTTCTCTAACGAGCGGGCATCATGCATGCCGCGCTTTTTCATCAATAATTCATGAACCTGCGCAAAGGCCTCCGGTTTTTCCAGCCACACATTCATCGCATACACCGCAGAATTGGTGCCGAGCGATTCGATACTCTGCTGTTTGAGTGGTACGGCAATATTAATCACCTTGACATCATCATGTGCGGCCACCAGTTTCTGTAACTCTTCTTCCAGCTTTTTGCAGTATGGGCAGTTGTAGTCCATAAAGTTCACCACGGTGACTTCAGGGTTCTCTGCGCCAATCCAGCTGTGGGTGTCCGATTCAAACCAGTCACGGCGTGCGGCAAGGTTTTCCTTTAACGTCTTTTGTTGTTCAACAAACTTTTGCAAACTCTGGTTAAGGTTGGCGATCAGTTTGGGGTTCTCTTCCAACAAGCTGACTATGTCATCCAATTGCGCTTGCTCGGTATCGGACAACGCATTCGCGCTGACAGGAAGAGCCAGAAGCAGTAGAGCCCAAAGCGGGGCGATATAGCGAGATAAGGACATCGGGTTTCCTTTTGATAAATGTAAATTCATAACGCTAGCCTTAACCATAGGCCAAGCGGTGTCGTGAAGCCTGTTGTGATTGACGTGATTTTTCCTTGCTCGACCACCATCACGGTAGGCGTCACTTTCACTGAAAACGCTTTAGAGAGGTTTCCATGCTGATCGTTCACCACGGGAAAATCATAACCATGATGAGCAAGGTATCCAGCAATGTGTTTATCTGAGCCTGAGCGTAACGCGATCGAGACTACCTGCGCATGACCACTTAACCAATCTACCGAGGGGGTCACAAAACGGCAAACACCGCACCAGCTTGCCCATACATAGACAAGCACTGGCTTTTGCTGCGACATGGCAACCAAGTCCTGTTGGCGACCATCGAGCAAACGCATCGACTCGACGGGCACCTGACTGGTGTCGATATCGCGGCTTCGCCACCAATCCATCGCGGTACTCGATATCAGCACAAACACGATGAGCCAGCAAATGTCACGCGCACCGCGTTTGATCCGTTGACGCCATGACAGCTTTTTTTGCTTGGCCATCATGGTGTTTTCGCCTGTTCAATCGCCGTCATCACCGCGTTATCGGTCAAAATGACGGGTAAAGCGATCCCTTCAGGCGCACCAGGGCCGTAGACAATGTTAAACGGCACGCCATAACGCTGGTGCTCTTGCAAGTATTGGGTCACGGTGTCGCTCGGACGGGTCCAATCACCTTGCATCGCCACCACATTCGGCGCGGTGATGGTGTCATACACGGGGGATTGCAGAATCACACCCACTTTGTTGGCATGACAGGTAATGCACCAATCCGCCGTCACATCAACAAACACCACTTTGCCCTGATCCACCGCTTGATCGATCGCGGCTTCATCCAGACTCACCCAGTCTGGGTCCGAGTTCAATGGCGTTGCCCACCGCGGCGCTGTCAATGACGCACCAATCAACCCAAGCACAACCACCACGAGCAGCCCAGCCGTCCCTTTAATCGCTGCCAGTTTTCCAAGGGTGCGATATGTTAGCCACACACTGGCAACCAGTAGCAGCGTTCCCACTGCGATAGCGCCAGCAACGCCAAGATAAGGCATCCACAACCAGAAGAGCCACACCGTGGTGCCAGCCAGCAATAATGCGAATACCCGTTTGACATGATTCATCCAGGGGCCAGGTTTGGGCAATGCGCGGGTCAGACCAGGAAAAGCGGCAACCAGCAGCCACGGCAGCGCCATGCCAACGGCGAGTGCGGTAAAGATAAGCCACAACGCCGTCAACGACCCTCCCAGCGCATAGGCGACCGCCGTCCCAAGGAAAGGGGCCGAACATGGTGTGGCCAGTAAGGTCGCAAACACGCCTTGAACAAAGTGGCCGCTGGTCGTGTGGCCGCCGCGTGTCGCCATCCAGGTTTGCCAACTGGGCGGTAAATCAATGCGCAGCACATCAAATAAACTCAAGGCAAACAGCCAAATCACCAGCGTCATCACCCCAATAAACAGCGGGCTTTGAAACTGGATCCCCCACCCCACGGCTTGCCCGGTAAGCTTTAATGCCATCAACAGCCCCGCAATCGCCCAAAAGGACACCAGGATCCCCGCCGCTGAGGCCAAAAACTGGCCGCGAATAGCGCCACGTGTCGCTGCTGGATTGGCAACGATACTGTTGAGCTTAAGCCCAAGTACGGGGAGCACACAGGGCATCACGTTGAGGATCAAGCCACCCAAAAGTGCAATACCGCCAATCATCCATATTGATAATCCCGCTTGCGAAACCACATTGCCCGCCTTCACGGTGGTGGCGTGCTCAGCCAGCAGTTGCTTATCCATGACCGTCACTTTAATCGGTTTATCAGTCAGGTTGGGCGTTTCAATCCAATTGGTCACGTCAAACGTGGCGGTCAGGGTGTCGCCATCATGGTGGATACTCGGCACGCCAAAGGTATCATCGATCACCGCCTCCCCATCCACCAGCATATCGGGTTGCTGCCAAGTTTGGTTGCCGGTCACGGTGACCGCGAGCTGTTGTTGATTGGTATCCCACACCGCGGATTCAATCTGCACACTGGGTAGAGGCTTAGGCACTTGGCTCATCGCTTGGTTGAACTGATACATCCGCTCACCATCCGCCTCAAGCGTACTCGGAGTAAAATCGAGAGAGATGGGATAATCAGTGATCACACACACACTGGTGCATGAAGACAAGCGCAAGGTGGCATCGAGCGACACAGGCTGTTGCCAGGTTTCAACCTCAAAGGTCAGTGGGAAGGTCACTTGCCCCTTGTAGCCCAACATGGTCAGGCCAAGTAGCTCGTGGCGCTTCGGTGCTGGCCAATGCCAGGTAATATCGTCCAGGTTTTGGCTGTCATTGATAATCAGCTCTGGAGCGACCCCGCCCTCGCCTGGCGAGCGCCAATAGGTTTTCCAATCGCCTTGCAAACGGATAGAAAGTAACCCATCGAGGCGCAGAGTGTCTGAACTCCCTTGCCCCGTTAACGCTATACGCGCCGTGACCGGCGGGTGGTCAGGATTATTGAGCCAGCCGGTATCTGGGGCATTGGCGCGAGCAGTCGGAGTGAGTAACAATAAGCACAATAACAGCAGCGGTAGCAAGGCCCAAGCTTGCCAAGCGCGCCCTTGTTTAACAGTGTGCCAATAGTCATTGAGTCGATTCATAAGTCTGTTCCTTGTTAAGAATAAATACGCGATTTAAGAAGCAGGCGCTTTATTCTCGGAACACACAAAAGCAAAGATGCCGTCGTCGATAGGTCGGTGGATCGTGAGTGGGTAAGGTGATCGATACACTAACGGTCGCCATCACCGCCAGTAGCACAATCAGCCACCAAAGTGGTGACGGTAGCCAGTCTAATGCCAACGCAGACGGATGCATCAATTGCTCGGAAAGCGAACATTTTTTACCCAGTGCGCTTTTTGCGTCCTCGGCGTCACCAATACTGACTGCTTGGCAAACCGCTTGCGCCCCTGATTGCCAGCTCAGTTGGTTTTGTAAGGCACACACTGCTAGAACCCATAACGCAATCGCGAGGGCCCAGCCAGCTTTTGAACGATGCGTGTACCTTTGCATTCCACCTCCTGTCGAGTTGGCGATCATTATGCCCAACAACAGAAATTAAACAATAAGTGAGCCTGCACCACAGGGTGACAAGGCGCTGGAGTTATCGCGGTTGTTGAGTTAATTGGATATGATCTTCCCAATCAATCACATCAATTTCGTACACCACGCTGTCTTTGACCGAGATCCCCGCTTTGTGCATCGCCGCTTTTGATCCTGTGATCAAAGGATGCCACTCGGGCAAGGGTTTATTTTCGGCCAGCAAGCGATAGGCGCAGGTTTCCGGCAACCAATAAAACTCATCAATTTTATCGCGGGTAAGCTTCAGGCATGACTCTTCATACGAAAAGCGGTTGGGGTAATCTTTGCACGAGCAGGTTTGATCATCGAGCAAACTACACGCCACATTGGTGTAGTAAAGCTCATCGGTCTCTTCATCAATTAATTTGTGTAGGCAGCAGCGGCCACAGCCGTCACAGAGTGATTCCCACTCCTCATCACTCATTTGTGCCAAGGTTTTTTGTTGCCAAAAAGGCGTGCTCATGATGCTTCATCTCTTTTTTATTGCCGTCTGTTCACGGCAACGACATTGCGCGCTTGTTATAACCATCATCGGCCTAAAGTGCAAGCAAGCCTTTGTATGGCTTGGATAGTGCAAAAGTGAGTGATAGAGTGCCCGACTTTGCACCTTGACGGAGGCCATGATTATGCCCACTGCATCGCCATTTTCGTGCCGCCTTGGCTGTGGCGCGTGCTGTATCGCTCCTAGCATTTCATCACCGATCCCTGGTATGCCAAACGGTAAGCCCGCTCACACTCGTTGTGTGCAGCTAGATGATCGCAACCTCTGCAAGCTGTTTGGCTCTGAGGCCCGTCCCGAGGTGTGTGCCGCATTCGATGCGGATCCCGAGGTATGTGGCAACTCATACCAGCAAGCGCTCGACAACCTGATTTATCTGGAAGCGGCGACATAAAAAAACGCTGGCTTGTCTCAGCCAGCGCTATATCTATCAGCGTATTATCACCGCGAGCTTGTTAGCTTTGAATGCCCACGATTAGCCAAGGTGCATTGGGCTGGCGTAAGTCACGCTCTAGGTGCCAGATATCGGTAATATCTTCTTCGACCCCCTCCACGCGATCACAATAACGGCCGGTGAATTTTAAGCTCAATTGTGCCATGCGGCTGTCATAATCGGCGCGCACAATCTCGGCATCCACATACATAACTTCAGTATGTTGTTCACTCCCCAATCGTGCCCGCTCGGCAGCCAGATCGTTATAAAGCTCAGGCGTCACATATTCTTGGATTTTATCCAACTCATTATGGTTCCACGCACCTTGCAAAATCCGGTAGTGCTCACGGGCACCGCTCAAGAAACTTTGCATATCGAACTGAGGCGGGAAGTTAAATGGCACGTCATTGTTTGTGGCACCAAACCCACTCGATGACGCACCGGCAGCTGTCGGAGCCTCTTGTCTAAACGCATGAGGCTGCTCATGGTAATAGCCTTTATTTTGCCCCGCGTACGCTGGCCCTTGCGCTTGTGCGCCCGCTTTGGCTTGGGTCAGCCCGCGGAGAAACTTCATCGCAAAGTAAGCAATGACACCCAAAATCAAGATGTCCATAAATTGGATACCTTCAAAGGCACCGCCGAAGAAAGCGGCCAGTAAACCACCGGCAAGCAAACCGCCGAGTAGCCCCCCCGCGAGTCCTTTTTTACTGGTTTTCGAGGTGTTCTGTTTAAGGGTATTAGTATTAGTGGTGTTATTTTTTGGCGCAGGCGCGGTTTTAAAGCTCTTACCAAAAGACTTACCACCGCCGAAGCGTTTCGCTTCTGCGTAGGGCGCTGTCACAACAAAGACAAACATCAAGGCGGCAACAGAGAATAATTTTTTCATTATCGCATCATCTGTGGTTTTAGACCGTTATCATGCTAGAGTCTCTGGTGATGAAGTCAATTGGCAAAATAGGAATAATTGTTACCAAACGTCATCTAGACACCCCTGTTTTGTCGTCAGTAGGAACCATTTGCCGCACTGGGACTCCAAGCCATTAGTATTCTTTCACTGCAATAGGACCAAGCCATGAATGATACCCACAGTAAATTTGTTGGTTACTTACTCTGGATCTTTGGTTTTCTCGGATCCCACCGGTTTTACTATGGTAAACCGGTAACTGGCACCCTCTGGTTTTTCACCCTAGGCCTGTTCTTTGTCGGCTGGATTGTGGATTTATTCTTGATTCCCGCCATGGACAAAGAAGCCGATCTCCGTTTTCGCAGTGGCCCTACGGATTTTACCATTGCCTGGCTATTACTGACCTTTCTGGGTGTGTTTGGCATTCACCGTATGTACATGGGTAAATGGATCACTGGCTTTATTTACCTATTTACCGGTGGCTTTTTCTTAATTGGTGTGCTGTATGATTTTTGGACACTCAATGAGCAAGTGTCGATTAAAAACATGCAAAAATTCTCTTAGTCTGCCTTTTTGTCAACTCACTAAACGATGCGCAACGCATTCAAGGTTGCGCACACCTCGCTCGCTGCTAGTATAAGTCGCTTACTGCAACGCGAAATGGATCTGCCTAAATGAGCCAACAGTTTCAGCTTTTACGCGAGCGACGTTTTTTGCCTTATTTTATTACCCAGGCATTAGGCGCGTTTAACGATAACGTCTATAAGAATGTGTTGGTGATCATGGTCGCGTTCGCCTCGGCCGATCAACTGCCGATGGATGCTACGCTGTTTATCAACGCCGCTGCTGGTCTGTTTATTCTGCCTTTTTTCCTATTTTCTGCCTTTGCGGGCGAGCTTGCGGACAAATACGACAAAGCGCTGATCATGCGGCGGGTGAAATGGTTGGAAGTGGTGATCATGTCGAGTGCCGCTGTCGCGCTGTATTTCCACGCTTGGAATGTGTTACTCGGCTTACTGTTTTTGATGGGCACCCAATCGGCTTTTTTTGGCCCGGTGAAATACGCATTACTGCCACAAACGCTCAATGACAAAGAGCTTGTTTCTGGCAACGCCTTGGTAGAAACCGGCACCTTCTTATCGATTCTGCTCGGTACCTTGCTGGCGGGCTTTATTGCCCATCATCCTGACTCTAACCTGATTTCTGGGGTAGCCGTATTAAGTTTTGCATTGCTTGGCGTCATGTCTGCCTATGCCATCCCACCTGCGCCTGCCGGGAACCCTGGGCTCAATTTACGTTACCGGCCCGTTGCTTTGATGCGACAAACCCTGCGTTTCGCGCGTAAAGACAAGGTCACCTTGCAGGCGATTCTCGGGATCAGCTGGTTTTGGTTTCTAGGTGCCAGCTATTTAACCCAGTTTCCCAAATTCACCGCCTCGATCGGTGGCGGTGAAATCGGCGTATCATTTCTGCTCACCTTGTTTTCTGTCGGCATCGCTGTGGGCGCATTGCTGTGCGATAAGCTTTCTGGTCATCGTATCGAGCCCGGCATTGTCCCCTTGGGCAGTTTAGGATTAACCGGCTTTGGCTTACATTTGTTTTTTGCCACGCCAGCCGATCCAACGCTCCACACCAGCCTGCTTGCTTTTATCACTGATCCAGCTCTGACCTGGGTATTTATCGACCTATTGATGATTGGCGTGTGTGGCGGGATTTTTATTGTGCCGCTGTATAGCCTGATGCAACAACGCGCCGATAAAGCCGCACGTGCGCGTGTGATTGCCGCCAACAATATTTTCAATGCCTTATTTATGGTGGGCAGTGCGATACTCGGTATCACCCTCTTGGTGGTGGTGGAGTTATCTATCGCGGAATTCTTCTTGGTCTTGGCGGTGCTCAACTTCTTGGTGGCTATCTATGTCAGCAAGCTGGTTCCCATTTTCGCCTTGCGCTTTTTTACCTGGATGGTCACCCATACCTTATATCGGGTAAAACACCAAGACTTACACCATATTCCTGAAAAAGGCGGTGCCTTACTGATTTGTAACCATGTCAGTTATATGGATGCGCTCCTGTTAGCCGGCGCGTGTCACCGTCCTATCCGTTTTGTGATGTTTGAAGATTTGTATCAATTACCGGTGCTGCATTGGTTTTTCCGAACGTCAAAAGTGATCCCCATTAGCCATCGGGGCCGCACGATCCGAGCCGCCATGAACGAGATTCAAAAGGCGCTTGATAATGGCGAAGTGGTACTGATTTTCCCAGAAGGGCATCTCAGTTATGACGGCGAAATCGACCAATTCCGCCGCGGGATGGATATGATTTTGCAACGCTCGCCGGTGCCTGTGGTGCCGATGGCGTTACAGGGTCTCTGGGGCAGCTACTTTAGCCGTCATGGCGGGAAAGCCATGTTAAAACTGCCCAAGCGTTTTTGGTCGAAAGTCACGGTCGTCGCCGGTCCAGCCGTTGAGCCTGAGCAAGCGACCTCAGAGCATATGCGCAATGAAGTCATTCGTCTGCGCGCCGATCGGCCTTAGTCAATCACTTGGCGTTGCGCCCATTGGGTTAATAGCGCTCGAGACGGTTTAATTCCCGCCTCGGGCGACAAAGATGGCCAAGGTAAAAACGCGACTGGGCGTTGATAAGCGGGCAAGCGCCGACAATAGTCAGCCAGCTGCTGGGCGTTGAGGTGGCCCCGACTCTGGATAATCGCCAACGGGCGCGCCCCGAATTCGCGATCGTCAATCGGAACGATCATGGCCTGACGGATCTCGGCGCACTGTTGCAAATGTGCCTCAATCACCTCGGGCTGAACGTTCTCCCCACCGCAGATAAATTGATTATCCTTCCGCCCGATGATACGCAGTGTCGGCGGCTGAACGTCCGTACACCAGCTGGCTAAATCACGCGAGGCCAGCCCTGTAGAAGCATCAATTGGATGCAGGGCACCCGCTTGCCAAACCCCTAAAGCTAACGTCTCCCCGCGATGGATTACCTCACCGTCATCCGCCACCATCAGATCGCGATAAGGCAAGGTAATGCCCACGTCATCCTGTCCATCGGCTCGCTTTAAGGTGACCGTCGATGCCGTTTCCGTCATCCCATACCCACACCAACAGCTTATCCCTTGTTGTTCTGCCTGCTCCGTCAGTGCACTGGAAATCGCGGCGCCACCAAGCAACACGTGAGATAAGGTGGATGTGTCTAGGCATTGTCTCAGTACGGGCAACACGCGATAGAGCTGCGTGGGCACTAAAGAGGCGTGGCTAACATGTGTGAGCGCCGATGCCATGCTTTCCCCACGGCATGGATAGATAGCCAGCTGAGCACCTTTATACAGCCAGCGCCATACAATGGCTAAGCCGGAGATATGAAATAGTGGCAAAGATAAGAGCCAACTGTCGATGCGATTTTCTAGAGAGGTCATCTTATCCGCCAGCCCCAAAAAAGGCAGCATTTGGGTTAATCCGGCAGCACTGGCGAGGTGCTGATGAGCCGCATGAGCAATCACTTTAGGCGTACCGGTTGACCCGGAAGTTAAGGTTAACGTCAAAGGCTGATCAGGTTGCCAATGGCTCATCGTTGGCAGCACATTGACATCCGGTTCACGCGAGCGGTCAGGCAAAAATTGATAGACACCAAGTTGACTCAGCACTGTGGCTTGCACCTCGTCACTTAAAGCTTGATTCAATACCAGCGTTTTTTTCCCCGCCTGCCAAGCCGCGAGCATCCCCACGATCAGCGCCCTTTGCGACAATGCGCTATCGAGCACCACAATGGGCGCCTCACCCAGTCGCGCTTGCTGGCCATCCACGAGAGCGGTGAGTTCACCCCATGTGAGCGGCGTATCGCCATCAATCGCTTTCGCGTTCGGTGCCATGGCCGCCCACTGCCGCCATGGCCACGTATCAAACCCAAACATACGTTGACTCATAAGGTGTTTATCCACACGAGTGGTTGATCGTCGAGCGGGAGCAATGGCTGCGACGCCCCTGGCCAGGTGCGATCGAGTTGATGCTGATAAATCCCCAATGTATCGAGTCCTGGCACAGTACCCGGGGTTAACCAATTTGCCAACCGAGATAATTGGGTTAAGCCCAAACTGGTCTCCAATGCCGAGCTAATCACAGCCGTTTTCCCTAGCGCGTGCGCTCGGCTCACCCATTGTTCAATGGTGGCCAGATCGCCGAGCAAGCTGGGCTTAATCACCCAGGCAGATGCCAAATCGTGTTCAAGCAACGCACTGTCGCGGCTATCTGTTAAGCTTTCGTCCCACGCCAAAGGAAAGCCTAAGGCCTGCGCTTGGACGAGCGACTGGTGAGGATCGGGGCAAGGCTCTTCAATCCAGTGAATTCGCGCTTGGTGTGCCTCACTCAGGCCGTTCCAAAAACTGGCAAGTTGCTCGGGCTGCCAGCGACGATTCGCATCAAGACGCAACCTCAAGTCCGGTAATGCCTCTAACAAGGTCGCGATCATTAACCGATCGCGGGCGACCTCATAGTCCCCCACTTTGATTTTTGCCTCATAAGGCTGACCCGCCGGTTGTTGTCCCAGCGTCATTAACAGCGCATCCGGATCCCCTGTGCACACAGGCACATGACGAAACCCTGACTGAGTGGGCAAATATTTATCTAACTCGGCTTGCGCAATGCTTAATCCCCATGCCACCGAAGGCGGCAGTTGTGGCATGGCAATATTACGATGATCACACCAAACCGCGGTGGCAGCAATTAACGCATGACGTGCCTCGGCGAAGGTTTCTTGGCTAAAGCCGGGTAATGGCGCAATTTCTCCCCAGCCACGTTGTGCCCCCTCGCTTAATTCAACCACCAAGCCCTCTCGCTCCGTTAACGGCTGATCACGGACAAATAAACCGGCATTGACTGGCAAGGTGTAGTGATAGATCCGTGCCTGTCTCATAATGACCTCTATGGATTACGTGGGAAACGATCAAATTCAGGGCGGCGTTTTTCATTAAAGGCATTGCGCCCCTCTTGCCCTTCATCGGTCATGTAAAACATCATGGTGGCGTTACCGGCGAGTTCTTGCAGCCCCGCCTGCCCATCGCAGTCTGCATTCAACGCCGCTTTTAAGCAGCGCAGCGCCATGGGACTGTGTTGGAGCACTTCCCGGCACCAACGCACTGTCTCTCGCTCAAGCTCATCCAGTGGCACGACTGTGTTCACCAATCCCATGTCGACGGCTTCTTGCGCATTGTAGAAACGGCACAAGAACCAGATTTCACGGGCTTTTTTCTGGCCCACAATCCGCGCCATATAAGAGGCTCCCCAGCCGCCGTCAAAGCTGCCGACCTTGGGACCTGTTTGGCCAAATTGGGCGTTATCAGCGGCGATGGTTAGATCGCACATCATATGCAGCACATGGCCACCTCCGACGGCATAGCCTGCAACAGCGGCGATGACGGGTTTAGGACAGGTTCGGATCTGACGCTGAAAGTCCAACACATTTAAATGATGCGTGCCTTCATCATCTTGATACCCGCCGTAGTCGCCCCGCACGGACTGATCGCCGCCAGAGCAAAACGCCTTCTCTCCCAACCCAGTGAGAATAATCACGCCCACTCGGCTGTCATAGCGCGCATCAGCCAAGGCTTGCATCATTTCTTTTACCGTTTGCGGCCGGAATGCATTGCGCACCTGCGGGCGGTTAATCGTGATCCGAGCGATGCCGTCGGCAGATTTATGGTACAGGATATCGCTAAACGTATGCTCGGTGGGTACCCACTCAATCGGCGCGTAAAGCTCTTGTTCGGTGATCCCTGGCGTGACAGCCATAGTGTCTCCCTTTTCTCGGTTGCTTGGGACAAGGCCCGTCATAAAGATAAAAAGTCAAGCGAGTGCGTGACTTTGCGTCAGTACCTGCACAAACCTATCTGGGTTTTCAACATGGCTGTTGTGCCCCGCCCCTTCTATCGGCGTGGCGGGGATCCCTGTGTGTTGCCATAGTGAGTGTGCAAGTGAGGTAAATTTGTTGTCGTGCTCTCCACAAAGGTAGTCAATGACGACGCCTTGTCGAAAGGCTTCACCCAACCCCGCGCGTAAATTCGCCTGGCGACCCAAGGAGGTCGCCATCAGCATTTTCGCCACAGCAGGGCCATGATTATCACGACGCGCCGCGATAAGGTCGGCCCGCTGCCCATCGGTCAGTGAATGAAAAACCGGTTGTCGATACCATTCAGCCAATACCCCATCGATGGCTTGATGCGCGAAGCGTTCCGCCCACTGGCTATCCTGTACCAGCCGCTTGCGCCGTTGGTGGCTGTCCGTCAACCCAGGATGACCCGCTTCCAAGAAGACTGCGTGCCAGAGACTAGGTTGAGTACAGACAAGGTGCATAGCAAGACGCGCACCGAGCGAGTATCCCACCAAGCATGCTCTTTGGTGCCCCCATACCTGATGGCACGTTTGCCGTATTGCTGAAACAGTCGTGGTAAAGTCAACGGCTTGACAGCTCAAGCTGCCACCATGACCGGGCAGATCAATACACAGCCAATGACAATGGTGCATTTTATCGGTCACCGTGCGCCAATCTGCTCCGCTACCTAAAAAACCATGGAGAAACACCACTTTCTTTCCATGCCGATCGCCGCCTTGCTGGTAACTAAGCATATGTCCCCCTTGCGGCCATGGCAGCTAAGCACTCGCTAAGCACCTGCCCGGCTTCTCCGGCTGGCGTCACCACCTCAATCACATCAGCACCAGGGGTAGTGAGCGCCTGATTCACGCTTACCACGAGATCATCTGGGGTCGCGGGTTGATGGAAACCCAAAGAGAATTGCGCCGCGATATGTTCAAACCCGAGGTCATGTGGCATCCGGTAGTAGGTATCACACAGGGTTTGATCAACCGGCAGCGCATCAAAAATACCACCGCCATTGTTATTCAAGATAAGGATGGCGGCTGGCGCGGATGTCTCTCGCCATAATGCAAAACTATTAAGATCGTAAAGGGCACTGGTATCACCCAACACCACTAACATAGGTTGAGCGCGGTATCGCTGCACCCCAGCGGCACAGGCCAGTAAACCATCAATGCCAGACGCGCCGCGATTAGCAAACACCCGATGGCCGGAAAGATCAGACCATATATCGACTAAGCGGATCGCTAGGCTATTACCGATAAAAATATCTGCCCGCTTGGGAAGCAAAGCGGGGAGCTGTTGAAACACGCTATGTTCCGATAATGCCGTGTGGGACAAGGTTGTGGCGGCCTGCTGCATCTGATGCTTGGCTTCTCGTATCAACGTCTGCTGCCATGTCTTGACGCTATCAATATCCTCTCCAGGTGCCGAGTCAGTGTTGGTCACTGACTCGGCCAACGCCTGGAGCCAAAACGACCAATGGGGGTGCGGTACAATAAATTGCTCTAAAGACTGATGGTTAGGATCAAGCGCTTGCGTATGTTCGCTGATCAGCCAGTAGTGAGCTTGCGTTTGCGCCAGCCATTGGCCTAGGCGTTTAGACACCAAGCGCCCCCCGAGCTGAATCACCCATTGGGCTTGGTTCAATTGCTGGAAAAGATCGGGGTGGTTAAGCCAAAGATCGTAGCCTGGCGCGCTACTCGCCACCCCTGACTGCGGATCGGCCAAGATAATGGCATGAAGCGCACTCGCTAACGACTCCACCGCCTCGGACAGCCCCGCCGGCACAGCACCAAGTACAATCACTGTTCGCGGGCTCCCACTAGACGGCCTAAACCAAGGCGACCATTCAGACATCGCACAACAGCGAGCTTGATGATAGCGGGTATAACACTGGCCGCTTTGCCACCAGTGGGCAACAGACTCGCGAAGCTTTTTCTCCTCTGTCTCATCGCGTTCGCCATAAAAAGGCTCACGAAACGGACAGTTAATATGGACGCTCCCCCCTTGCTCAGCCTGACGTGCAAGTAGCTGATCCACTCTGGTTAGTAGTGCCGGCAAAGGGATCTCAGCGGTCGGTGCCGGAAGCGCCAATTCCGCGGTCACATGGGACGAAAACAAGCCTGATTGGGTAATCGCTTGGTTGGCGCCACAATCGATTAATTCAAATGGGCGGTCAGCAGAAAGAATCACTAACGGTTCACCGGTTAAGCCACTCTCTACCACGGCAGGCAACAAGTTTGCCACCGCGGTGCCTGAGGTCACAATCACCGCGACAGGCTCACGGGCACTCTTTGCCAAGCCAAGGGCAAGGTAACCCAGCCCGCGCTCATCAAAATGACGGTGGATTGTCACCGGACGTTGGGGGTGTTGACTTTGTTTCACCGCGGCCAACGTCAAGGGTGTGGAACGTGAACCGGGCGCGATACAAATATGCCTAATGCCTAGGCGCGATAGCTCTTCTATCATCACCTCTGCCCAAGTGTGTGTGAGAGAAAGCGACATTAGCAGGCTCCGAGTCTGATGGCGTCTTTTTCCGGCATCGTGCAAGCAGGCAAACACTGACGGAGAGTCGTGAGCTTATTGTCCAACTCCTCCCACTCAGCGTCCGGATCCGACCCAGGGACAATCCCGGCGCCGGCGTATAGATCCACGGTATTCTCGGTCACTTGGGCACTGCGTATCGCCACACAAAACTGGCTTTCACGCTGAGACAGATAACCGACTGCACCGCTATAACGGCCACGTGCGATGCCTTGCTCGGCTAAAAAGGTGCGCGCGTTTTCACGCGGCAACCCGGCCACCGCGGCGGTGGGCTGTAAGGCACTGAGCAACACAGCATCATCGACACCAGGTCCGATGATGGCGCTGATACGACGACGTAAATGCTGAAGATGGCGAAGCACAATCAGGTGCGGTTCAGGGTCAACCGTAATGGTTAACGCATGACGGCGCAGTCCGGCGAAAATATCATCCACCACCAGCTGATTCTCGTGCACGTTTTTGGTGTCGCGCAATAACCACTCACCAAGGCGGTGATCGTCACTAAAGCTTGCGCCACGACGCACCGTCCCTGCCACCGCTTCTGTGGTGACACGACAATCGCGGCGGCGGTATAGCCGCTCTGGGGTTGAGCCAACAAAAGCGTCATCAGGGCCGGTAGCAAAAAGGAAGTGAAAACTCTCGACATTGTGCTGCTGGCTATGCTGTAACAGCTGGCCGGCACTGATCGGCGCATTGAGCGACAGACGCGTTTGACGCGCCAGCACCACTTTTTGTAGTGCGGTCTGCTCCATGTGTGTCAACGCACAACGGACAGATTGACGCCATTGAACGCGGCTGGGCGTATGTGTTTCCTCACGGACGACGGCATGTTGTGCCACCAAAGGACGGCCTTGCCAAATGATCTGATTCAGTACAGCTTGACTGTCGCACGCTTCACTGAGGTTAACGCTCAGGTGCCACTGTTGATCGCGCCTAATGAGCTCCACCACCGGTAAGAAAAAATCACCATAACCGGGCGCATCATCAAAGGCCACACAGCCCCAAATGCGCTGGTCAGGCAACAGACTGGCTTGAGCCGCTGACAATTGAGAAAACTGGCGGCCAGCGCCCAGTACCAATACCTCTTCACGACCATCGCGTGATTGCCAGTAGGTTTTCGGGTAAACAGGCTGTGCATCCAACCAAGCAACGGGCGATAAATCACCTGGCCAAGTAAACGCCATGGTCAGTTGAACAGGCGCTTGACTGATCGCTACTTGGCTTTGTAAATGATTAGCCGCTTGAATCAAGGTAGTCACGACATCCTCCAACCGCTTAAGCGGCAGTGCTCTTTGCAAGTCAATCCGTACTCTTTTTATGTAGCACGTTATTCTTGCTTGTCAGTCTACCTGTGAGCGTCTTTTACAAATATGCGCTAGATCAGTTATCTGTCAAACTTGGTCGATTTTTTTGTTCCATTCGTAGCAGTAAAACTTTATCCGCCTAAGTCTTTCGAATTGGCAAACAAATAGTGTAAGTTATCAAAAAAGCCTAATAACAATTTTCACCTTTTTATTTACAGGAACGTTAATGCAAACCATTGGAATGTCCGCCAAGCTGGATGATGTCTGCTACGACATTCGCGGTCCAGTCATGAAAGAAGCGAAACGCCTCGAAGAGGAAGGGCACCGCATTCTTAAGCTGAATATCGGTAACCCCGCTCCGTTTGGCTTTGATGCCCCTGATGAAATCTTGGTGGATGTGATCCGCAATCTTCCGACCTCGCAAGGATATTGCGATTCAAAAGGGCTCTATTCCGCCCGTAAAGCGGTGGTACAGCACTACCAAAAACGCGGCTTGATGGACTTAGACGTGGAAGACGTCTATTTGGGCAACGGCGCCTCCGAGCTTATCGTGATGGCCATGCAAGCGCTGCTTAACAATGGCGACGAGTTACTGGTGCCCTCACCCGACTATCCACTATGGACGGCAGCAGCGTCTTTATCAGGGGGCAAGCCTGTCCATTACCTTTGCGATGAGGAGTCGGACTGGTATCCAGACTTAGAGGATATCAAACGTAAGATCACGCCCAACACCCGGGGGATTGTCCTGATTAATCCCAATAATCCGACAGGGGCGGTCTATAGCCGCGACTTTTTATTGCAAGTGGTGGAGATCGCGCGCCAGCATAACCTGATCATTTTTGCCGACGAAATCTACGATAAAATTCTCTATGATGGCGCGCAACATTACTCCATCGCCACCTTGGCGCCGGATGTACTGTGCCTGACCTTCAACGGTTTATCCAAAGCCTACCGGGTTTGCGGGTTTCGCGCTGGTTGGATGCTGGTAACCGGCCCCAAACAACACGCACGCGGTTACATAGAAGGCCTTGAAATGCTGGCATCAATGCGGCTTTGTGCCAATGTGCCCATGCAACATGCGATTCAAACCGCGTTGGGGGGATACCAGAGCATCA
The DNA here is from genome assembly GCF_001722105.1 of Salinivibrio sp. SS3. NCBI lineage: Bacteria > Pseudomonadati > Pseudomonadota > Gammaproteobacteria > Vibrionales > Vibrionaceae > Salinivibrio > Salinivibrio sp. SS3. Next base: position 64,617 of record NZ_MEBQ01000016.1, read on the forward strand.
ATGAGCTTATCTTACCCGGCGGTCGATTGCTGGAGCAGCGCGACAAAGCCTATGAGCTTATCAACCAAATTCCTGGGGTAAGCTGTAAAAAGCCGAAAGGCGCGCTCTATCTCTTCCCGAAAATCGACACCAAGCGGTATAACATCCATAACGATGAAAAGCTCATGCTCGACTTTTTACTCCAAGAGAAAGTGCTTATGGTGCATGGTACGGGGTTTAATTGGCATCAACCCGATCATTTCCGGCTTGTGACCCTTCCCCGTGTGGATGACTTGGAGATGGCGATCAGTCGCTTTGAACGCTTTCTGAGCGGGTACAGCCAAAAAGCCTGATCACGCGAAGCCATTGATAACGCAAGTACGTGCGACACGGCTTGCGTTATGTTATTGATCGCCGTATTCCATTTATAGCGCCCTGATTCGTATGTCTCGATACTGCTCTCGCTGCCATAAAGCCCACGCCATTTGCATTTGCGATGCCATTACCAAGATTGATAACCCCAATCCAGTGATCCTGCTTCAGCACCCTGATGAAGTCTCACACCCTAAGAACAGTGCCTGCCTGCTGAGCCTTTCGCTACAACATTGCGTTACCCTAGTCGGAGAAGATTTTAGCCAGCATCCCCAACTGAATGGGTTGTTGGCGGATCCAGACATCAATTATGTCGTGCTCTACCCCGGTGAAAACGCACTGCCACTCAGTGAGATGATGGCCGAAGGGGCGAGTGCCAAACAAGGGATTATTCTACTGGATGGGACCTGGAAGAAAGCCTATAAAATGTATCAGTTGTCGACCAATTTACAGGCACTTCCGAGTGTCAGTATTGCCGCAAAGATGCCCAGCCACTATCAGATTCGTAAAAGTCGCAAGCCAGGGGCGCTTTCCACGCTCGAGGCCGGCTACATAGCGCTGAGTCAGTTGGAGGATAATGCCAAACGCTACCAGCCTTTGCTCGATAGCTTCAACACCATGATTGCACGCCAACTCGCTTTTTTACCCAATGCGAGTCAACGCCGCGACTGAGTAAGCGACTTGCTTATACCGAGGGCGTTATAATCCACGTCCTCGCTCTGCCCATGGCTAACGAATCGCGTATAGCGGGCCATTGCTGGCGGCAGTGAACATGGTGCTGTGAAGCTTTTGCGCAAAGCTATCAGTCATCGACGACAGGTAATCAGCAATCACCCGCATCCCTGATTCTCCCCGCTCTCTGGCGGCTAGCCAATCGCGTCGATAGTCGGTTGGCAACAAACGCTCGGGATCAGACGCAAAGGCATCAAACAGCTCCATCACCAACTGCTGGCCTTTGTACTCCACCACCTGAAGCTCTGGCTGTTTAACCACAAACTCACTGACAAAGCGCTTTAGCACCTCCAAAACACCGGCCATGACCTCAGTCAAATAGGCATTCCACGCCAATAGCGGCGAGGTGAAACTGTGGGTGCCATCTTGATTGCTCGGCGCCACTTCCACCGAGGTCAATAAGGTATTCACCAAGGCACCAATGGCGTCTTTACGCTCGTACGGTGGGCCAAACATTTGCTCGCTCAACTCGCCAATGTTGGCCTCTAGCCAAGGGTCACCGCATTCTGCCAAATGACTGGCGACCGCCTCTTGCCATTGCTCTCGGGTCACCAAGCCCATCACGATGGCATCTTCCAAGTCATGGACGCCATAAGCGATGTCATCGGCCAGCTCCATAATAGAGCAATCGAGAGATTTATAGCGTGTTTTGCGGTGTTGGTCGGCGGCCGGGTGATCACGAAACGTTAAAAATAACGCGCGATCCGCTTCATTAAGCGGCGCAAGCACCCAATCTCGCCGCGCTTTATCATCATCATAAATGCCCTTAGCAGGTTGCCACTCCCGCGCTTTAAGATGGCGAAAGTCATTAACCGGCGCAGGCTGATTGCCATTGTGAGCGGCACTGATCAACGCAGGGTACTTCATCACTCCCAGTAAGGTGCGACGCGCCAAGTTCATCCCGTGAGCTTGTGTATAGGGCTCAAGCAGCGTAACAATGCGAAAAGTTTGCGCATTGCCCTCAAAACCACCGTCATCGCGCATCATGTAATTCAGTGCGATTTCACCGCCATGACCATAAGGCGGATGGCCGATATCGTGAGCCAAACAGAGGCTTTCCATCAAACCCGTCGATGGCAGCAGAGGGCGAAATGCGGGTTGTTTCTCTTTGAGCTGCGCGACAATACCGGTACCAATTTGCGAGACCTCAAGTGAATGGGTTAACCGAGTCCGATAAAAGTCGCTGTGCTCGGCACCGAGCACCTGGGTTTTAGCTTGCAAGCGTCGAAAGGCCGCTGAATGCAGAATTCGCGCACGATCGCGCTGATAGGCCGTGCGCTTATCATGACGACGCTTTTTTTTCTCATTCGCCATCTGGCGAGTTTGCCAGGCGTCAGACAGGTCAAAATCCATCATCACTGATCTCATCCAACGAGAGTGTAAAACTATCCACAAAGGTAGCCATAAAGTAATCGCTCGCCGGGGAGCGCCTTTTTTCTAACGAGGCTTCCAGCCGCTTCTTCGCTTGCTCAAACTCATGGTTCCCCGCGGCAATTTCTTCTAGGCACTTTAAATACGCACATAAGGTGTCGGCTTGTTTAACCAGCTGGTAATCATCCGGCGCGATGTGATCTGAGTCTATCAGCCCGCTATATTCCTCTTGCAACTCAGGCGGCAACATCGCGATAAGCTTTTTCTCAGCCATTTTCTCTATTTTTTTATACTCCCCCGCAATCGAAGGGTTGAAGTACTTGACTGGGGTAGGCAAGTCACCGGTGATCACTTCGCTGCAATCATGGAACATCGCCAATACCGCAACACGCTCGGGTTGATAGTGGCCATTAAAGCGTTTGTTATTGATTAACGCTAGCGCATGCGCCACAAAGGCAACTTGTAAGCTATGTTCAGAGATATTTTCGGCGGAAACATTGCGCATCAGAGGCCAACGATAAATCAGCTTCATTCGCGCAAGGTGGGCAAAAAAGTGGCTTTGTTTTTGAGTCATCGCATCCTGCTACCATGCTACACATCGCTGTCATTGTGTGCATTCAGGCCAACAGACACAAGTATTATTCGCGCAAAGCGGCAAACACCACTTTGCGCGAGCCTGGTTACACTTTGATGCGATCACGGTTTTTATCCAGCGTTGCGGTGCCAATACCTTTGACCTCCATCAGAGCATCTGGCGAGCTAAATTCACCATTGGCTTGGCGATACTCAATAATGGCTTTGGCTTTCGCCGGACCAATCCCCGTGAGTTGATCTGATAACTGCTGCTCACTCGCCGTATTGATGTTAACGGAAAGACGCTCAACTTGCTCAGTTGCTTGCGAGGTGTTTTCATCCGCGCTCCATGCGACCGGGGCGGTGATTAACGCCATGGTGAATAACAGACAGGATAAAAGGTGTTTCATGGTTGACTCCTTGTAAAAATGTCAACCTTACCCTAAGTCCGCGCACGCCTATTTGCATGTCAGTGATAAAAGAAAAACGACGCAGGACAAAATCCTAGCGCCGTTTCTATTGCTTAAGCGAATGGGATGCGAGAGATCTCACTCTCTCGTCGCCGTCTCACTTATTGTGCATCTGACTCCGCGTAAGTCACATCGACGTCTTCACGCAATGCTTGTAAGGTCGCAGACAATGACGTATTACTCATCGCGCGTTGAACACGCGCCGCCATTTGACTTTGCGGGCTGATAGCCGGCACCTCAGGGGTCACCACCTTGTCCAGTGCGACAACCACTACGTCACCTTGGCGGTTTTGTGTGACGCCATAACTCGCCGTCTCTGATTCAGGCTGTGGCAGAGAAAACGCCAGTTCCGCGACGGCTTGTTGTTGCGACACACGGTTAAGTGTCATCGGTGCGCTAAAGGTGTAATCGCTTTCCGTTAACTCACCGCTTTCTTCGAGCTGGGCAATCAAGTCTCCAGCCGTTTCTTTCGCCTGCTCTTGCCCTTTCTCGGCAGCAAGCGTTTCGCGAACTTGCTCTTTCACGTCAGCAAAGCTGAGCTGCTTTTCCGGCTTCACATCATCAAGACGCACGACAATGGCATGCTCGCCAGACAATTCAATCAACTCTGAGTTGAGCCCGTTTTCACGTACATCATAGCTGTCAAGCGCTTGCTGGATTTGAGGGCGAGCCATCAAGCCAGTCGCCGCGTCTAACGCAAAGTAATCAGTATACTGCACCTTGCCATTCACCGCGTCAGCCGCTGGCTCCAAACCGTTCGCTTCTTCAAACGCGACTTCCGCCAGTGTGGTAGACTGCGCGTAGAAACGATCCGCCGCACGCGCTTGTTGCAATTCGCTACGAATATCGTCTTTTACCTCTGCAAGCGGAGTGACATCCGCCGGATCAATATCATCTAAACGGATAATATGATAACCAAAGTCAGATTGAACCAGCCCAGAGATATCGCCTTTCTCTGACAACGCATACGCCGCTTTCTCGAACGCCGGATCCATCACACCAGGTTCAATCCAATCCAGTGACCCACCCTGCTCAGCACTGAAGGTGTCATCAGACATTTCCTTTGCCAGCGCGGAAAATGCGTCGCCTTGGTTCAGGCGCTCTAACGCTTGCTCAGCTTTGGCTTTGGCCTCATCACCTGTTCCTTCAATTAGGATGTGGCTGACTTTACGACGTTCTTGTGAGCCATACTGAGACTGGTTCTCTTGGTAATAGGTCGCGATTGCGTCATCCGAGATCTGAACCTCATTAGCCAGTCCCTCTCCCGTTAGCTCTACATAAGCGACTTTGACCATGCGAGGCTGGATATAATCTTCTCGGTGAGCTTGATAGTATGCTTCTAGCTCATCGTCCGTGAGCGTTACCTGCTCCGCAAAATCATCTACCGGGAGCGTGATGGTGCGCACTTGCCGACTCTGTGCTTCTAGGCGATACAGGCTTTCCAGCTCACTCGGTAACACAAACCCCGAACTTTGTAAGCCATTTACCAGTTGCTGACGCATTAAATCCGTACGCATGTAATTGGCAAACTCATCGGCACTCATGCCCGTTTGCCGCAGAGCGGCCTGGTAGCGGTCGTTGTTAAACTGCCCGCCTTGACGGAACTGTGGCATCGCACGGATCGCGGCTTTGACTTGTGCATCACTCACACGCAGGCCAAGGTCGCTGGCTGCCTGCTCTAACAGCAAGTCATTGATCATTCGATCTAAGATGTTTTGACGAAAACGCTTCACATACTCTGGGTTACCCAGCAGTTGATTAAACTGCTCTCCCGCCTGTTGCTGCATACGAGCACGTTCGTTTTGATAAGCTCGATCGAGCTCTGCACGGCTGATTTCTTTATCGCCGACGGTTGCAGCGGGCGGGTTGGAACCGCCTGCCAGATAGCTGCCGACACCGGCAAAAGCAAAGGAAAAGATAATAAGGCTTAAAATGATCTTCACCGCAAGACTATTGGTGCCTTCGCGTATACGTTCCATCATAACTGGCCGGTACTCCAACTGGTTTGGGCTGGTTGGTTTTCAACTAAAAAGGCGCATCATGTGATGCGCCTTTACGCTCTTGTGTGCAGAATTATACGCGGTTGTTAGTGGCTTTGCAGCTCCAACGCCCCGTCAAACGCGAATAATTCGGCAGCGAGTCACGTGATTATTACTCGTTAACGGCGTCTTTTAACGCTTTACCTGCTTTAAAGCCAGGTACTTTGGCCGCTGCGATATCAATTTCAGCGCCAGTCTGCGGGTTACGGCCCTTGCGTGCGGCACGTTCGCGTACAGAGAAGGTGCCAAAGCCCACTAGCGCGACTTGGTCGCCTGACTTCAATGTGTCAGACACCGCCTCGACGAAGGCATCCAATGCACGGTTTGCTGAGGCCTTAGAAATATCCGCACCTTCTGCAATATGATCAATCAGTTCCGACTTATTCACTTTTTCATCCCCTTAGATTACATCTCCGCAAACCTATCAATGTTGCGGTGTTCAATAACAGACGCTTTGTCGACGAAAGACGTTGAAAGCGCGCTTGCCCGCCCCATGCAGGCAATGCGTCAGAGCAACGTTAGCGAGCAAAAAAAACGCTGACAAGCCTTTTACTGCCTGTCAGCGTTTTACGTTGCTTAATTTTGCTGCATGTCACTCTTTTCGGCGTTAACCAGCTCAATACCGAGTGGGTTATTCTCTAACGCAATGGTTAAAACCTCATCAATCCAGCGCACTGGATGGATAGATAAATCCTCTTTGACGTTAGCAGGAATGTCCTCCAGATCGCGCTCGTTCTCTTTTGGAATGACAACGGTTTTGATACCCCCACGACGCGCAGCCAATAGTTTTTCTTTCAAGCCACCAATCGGGAGCACTTCACCACGTAAGGTGATCTCGCCGGTCATTGCCACATCGGAACGCACGGAGTTACCGGTTAAGCTTGAAACTAACGCGGTACACATCGCGATACCTGCGCTCGGTCCGTCTTTCGGGGTAGCGCCTTCAGGGACGTGGACATGAATATCACGCTTCTCGTAAAAGTCGCTATTGATACCCAGTTTGTCAGCACGGCTACGCACCACGGTCATCGCCGCTTGCACCGACTCTTGCATCACATCGCCCAGCGAGCCTGTGTGCGTCAGTTTGCCTTTACCTGGCATCGCTTCGGTCTCGATAGTGAGCAAGTCGCCACCCACTTCAGTCCAAGCAAGCCCAGTTACTTGACCCACGCGGTTTTGCTCATCCGCTTTACCATAATCAAAGCGGCGGACGCCTAAGTAATCTGGCAAGTTCTCATCCGTTACCGTCACTTGCTTAAGTTCGCTATTAAGCAGGATTTCTTTTACCGTCTTGCGGCATAGCTTAGAAATCTCTCGCTCAAGGCTACGTACGCCCGCTTCGCGTGTGTAGTAACGAATAATGCCGATGATTGCCGAGTCTTCAATGGTGATCTCATGCGCTTTCAAGCCATTGCGCGCCACTTGCTTGTCAATCAAATGCTGTTTAGCAATGTTGAGCTTCTCGTCCTCGGTGTAACCTGAAAGCCGGATCACTTCCATCCGATCCAGCAGCGGGCCGGGGATATTCATCGAGTTAGACGTCGCCACGAACATCACATCCGAGAGATCATAGTCGACCTCTAGATAATGGTCGTTAAACGCGTTGTTTTGCTCAGGATCGAGCACTTCAAGTAACGCTGATGATGGATCGCCGCGCATGTCAGACGATACCTTATCGATTTCATCAAGCAGGAACAGCGGGTTACGGACGCCCACTTTGGACATCTTCTGGATAAGCTTGCCGGGTAATGAGCCGATGTAAGTCCGGCGATGACCACGGATTTCCGCTTCGTCACGCACGCCCCCCAAGGCCATACGGGTATATTTACGTCCGGTGGCACGCGCAATAGACTGCCCTAGCGAGGTTTTACCCACCCCTGGCGGTCCCACTAAGCAAAGAATCGGACCTTTCAGCTTCTTCATCCGGTTCTGTACCGCGAGGTATTCCAAGATGCGGTCTTTGACACGCTCAAGCCCGTAGTGATCGGCGTTCAATACTTCTTCCGCCCGGGCTAAGTTTTTCTTCACTTTTGAGCGCTTCGCCCATGGCACACTAATCATCCAATCGATATAGCTGCGTACCACAGTCGCTTCCGCCGACATCGGAGACATCATTTTCAGCTTTTGCAGTTCTTGCTCGGTTTTTTCCCGCGCCTCCTGCGGCATTTTTGACTCTTCGATTTTTTGCTTCAGCGCTTCAAACTCATCCGGCGCATCATCCAGCTCACCCAGCTCTTTCTGAATGGCTTTCATTTGCTCATTGAGATAGTACTCGCGCTGGCTCTTTTCCATTTGCTTTTTAACGCGGCCACGAATGCGCTTCTCAACCTGAAGCAAGTCAATCTCAGACTCCATCATGGTCATCAGGTATTCAAGACGCTCGGAAATATCAACGATTTCCAACACATTTTGCTTGTCTTCAAGCTTAAGCGGCATATGGGCAGCAATGGTATCAGCGAGACGCGCCGCCTCTTCAATACCATTTAAGGATGTCAGTACTTCTGGCGGGATCTTCTTGTTGAGCTTGATAAAGCCTTCAAACTGGCTGATCGCCGTGCGAACCAACACTTCTTGCTCACGCTCATCCAAGCTTGGCGTGGTCAAATACTCGGCCTGCGCAGTGAAGAAATCATCTTCACTAAACTGCTCGATGCGCGCACGCTGCATCCCTTCAACCAGCACTTTCACCGTGCCATCTGGAAGTTTAAGAAGCTGGAGAATGGTTGCCACCGTACCAACGGTGTATAAATCTGAGATACTTGGATCATCAGTGGCGGCATCTTTTTGCGCAACCAGTAGAATCTGTTTGTCGTTGTCCATCGCCGCTTCAAGGCAGCGTATCGACTTTTCCCTTCCCACAAAAAGCGGGATCACCATGTGAGGATAAACCACCACATCCCGAAGTGGCAGCACCGGAATGTCAATGCGCTCGGAACGCTCCAAGTTCATATGCTTCTCTCTTCCGTTCAATCTGATTATGAGTATATGGGGTCTGTTGGACAGGTTTCAACGGCTCAACCGTCAGAAAATAAAAAAGGGAGTTGTCACTCCCTTTTTCTATATCACTGATAACCTTATGTAACGATATTACTCGCCACCCGCCGCTTGGTTATCCGTGTGTTCATACATCAGTAGAGGTGCAGATTCACCTCGGATCACTGAATCGTCAATCACCACTTTGCTCACGTCTTTCATTGACGGTAAGTCGTACATGGTATCCAACAACACAGCTTCGACAATCGAGCGCAGGCCACGTGCACCTGTTTTACGCTCCATCGCTTTTTTAGCGATAGCACGCAGTGCGTCGTCCCGGAACTCAAGCTCGACACCATCTAGCTCAAGCAAGGCACCATACTGCTTCGTGAGTGCGTTCTTAGGTTCACGTAGAATTTGCACCAAGGCATCTTCATCGAGCTCTCTCAACACCGCGGTGACGGGCAGACGCCCGATAAATTCAGGGATCAGACCGTATTTCACCATGTCTTCAGGCTCAACTTTGCCAAAGAACTCGTCAGCTGAACGATCCGTGGCACCTTTGACCTGTGCACCAAAGCCAATGCCAGAGCCTGTGTCGACACGTTGCTCCACCACTTTATCGAGGCCCGCAAACGCACCGCCACAGATGAACAGGATTTTCGACGTGTCTACTTGCAAAAATTCCTGCTGTGGATGCTTACGTCCTCCCTGAGGAGGAATCGACGCGACTGTTCCTTCTACCAATTTAAGCAGTGCTTGTTGCACCCCTTCCCCAGAAACGTCTCGGGTAATAGATGGGTTGTCGGATTTACGAGAGACCTTGTCAATCTCATCGATATAGACGATTCCACGCTCCGCTTTGGCGACATCGTAATCGCACTTTTGCAACAGCTTCTGGATAATGTTTTCTACGTCTTCACCCACATAACCGGCCTCGGTCAATGTGGTGGCGTCTGCCATGGTAAATGGCACATCCAAAAAGCGCGCAAGCGTTTCGGCCAGCAGTGTTTTACCACTACCGGTAGGGCCGATCAGCAAGATGTTACTCTTGCCCAGCTCCACGCCATCTGCGCTTTTGTCACCGTTTCGCAAGCGTTTGTAGTGGTTGTATACTGCAACCGAGAGCACTTTTTTCGCTTGCTCTTGACCAATGACATAATCGTCAAGGTGTGCACGAATTTCACTCGGCGCGGGCAAGGTATCTCCCTCGCGCTTCGGCATCACTTCTTTGATTTCTTCGCGGATAATGTCATTACACAGGTCAACACACTCATCACATATGTAGACCGATGGCCCGGCAATTAACTTACGAACTTCGTGTTGGCTCTTACCACAGAATGAGCAGTAAAGCAGCTTTCCGCTTCCACCGTCTTTTCGCTTGTCTGTCATTCGCTAACCTCTTTGGGGCATTTGCCCGTCGTTGCCTTATGTTGAGTTTACAACAAATCGGCCACTTTTTCCGACCCAACCACTGACAAGCTTTGCACTTGTTCACGCAGCTTGCTTGATTTCAACGCCCTAAGGCATGTTGGGTTTAGTCTCGTTGACTTAATACGGCGTCAACCAAGCCATAGTCCACCGCTTCTTGCGCCGCCATGAAGTTATCACGGTCGGTGTCACGCTCAATCACTTCCATCGGCTGGCCAGTATGTTCAGCCAATATAGTGTTGAGACGGTGCTTGGTTTTGATCATTTCTTGGGCATGAATTTCAATGTCAGACGCTTGGCCTTGGAAGCCTCCTAGCGGCTGGTGAATCATCACCCGTGAATTCGGTAGGCAATACCGTTTGCCTTTCGCTCCCCCTGCCAACAGGAACGACCCCATTGAGCAGGCTTGGCCAGTACACAGAGTGCTCACATCTGGTTTAATAAACTGCATGGTGTCATAAATCGCCATCCCCGCCGTGACCACGCCACCTGGTGAGTTGATGTACAAATAAATGTCTTTTTCTGGATTCTCTGACTCTAAGAACAGCATCTGCGCCACAATCAAATTTGCCATTTGATCTTCCACTTGCCCAGTGAGGAAGATGATGCGTTCTTTAAGCAGGCGAGAGTATATATCGTAAGAGCGCTCGCCGCGCGAGGTTTGTTCTACCACCATAGGGACAAGGGCGTCCATAATTGGCGGCATGGCATTATTGTGTTGTTGGCTCATAGCGTAATATCCCTAATCGAATTCGTTATAACTCTTGCCTTAACCAAGGTTTAGCACAAAACGCTGTAACAGGTCACTAAAATCTTAAATCGATGAACGCAGCTTAATGATCCAACAAGATTTTTTGTGGCTAAAACGTCTCGCACTCTCAACGGCTAAGCGGCCCGTATAGCGACTCAGTAGATGGAAAAAATGGCCCAAATGACAAGTCATTAGGGCCATTGTAAGCAAATCCATTTACGCAGTGTCAATGCGACACAAACGTTTTTTAACCTTGATTAAGCTTGCTGCGAAGCGTTCATCAAGTCACTAAAGCCGACTTCAGCTTCGGTGACAGTGGCTTTTGCCAGCAGTGCATCAATCGCTTGCTCTTCTAGCGCGACGTTACGCATGTTTTCCATCAGCTTTTCGTCTTTCTCATAGTAAGCGACAACTTCTGATGGATCTTCATACGCCGATGCCATTTCTTCGATCAGTGCTTTAACGCGCTCATCATCCGCTTCAAGCTCTTCCGACTTGATCACTTCACCAAGCAGCAGGCCAACGCTTACACGGCGTTTGGCTTGCTCTTCAAATAGCTCACGGGGTAGCTGAGACGCGCTGTCCATGTTGCCACCAAAGCGCTGTGCCGCTTGCTGGCGCAAGGTGCCAATTTCTTGCTCAATCAGCGCAGACGGTACATCGATTTGGTTTTGTTCAACCAAGCCGTCTAGTACCTGCTCTTTTACCTTGTTTTTGATCGCTTGCTTTAGCTCGCGATCCATGTTTTTACGCACTTCTGCTTTCAGGCCTTCTACGCTGCCATCAGCAATGCCAAAGCGCTGTACGAACTCTTCAGTCAGCTCAGGCAGCTCTTGTTCTTCCACTGTATGCAGTTTAATCGCGAACTGTGCTGCTTTACCTTTTAGGTTCTCAGCGTGGTAGTCGTCTGGGAAGTTCACATCGATAGTGAATTCTTCACCGGCTTTTTTACCCACTAGGCCGTCTTCAAAGCCTGGGATCATACGACCTTGGCCCATTTCTAGTTGGAAGCCTTCAGCTTTACCGCCTTCAAACTCTTCACCGTCGATGGTACCCACAAAGTCTAAGGTGACACGGCTGTTCTCTTTCGCTTCACCGTCTGCTTCTACCCAGCTTGCTTGTTGCTTGCGTAGCGTATCAAGCATTTCATCCACATCGCTTTCCTGCACTTCGGCTTTTGGCTTTTCAACGCTAATCGCGTCTAGACCTTGCAGCTCCACTTCTGGGTACACTTCAAAGTCAGCTTTAAAGACCAAATCTTGACCCGCTTCGTTTTCAACGGGTGTAAAGCTTGGCGCCCCTGCTGGGTTCACTTTTTCTTGGATCATCGCTTCAATGAAGTGACGCTGCATCACTTCGCCCAGCACGTCTTGGCGTACTGTGTCACCGTACATGCGTGACACCATCTTCAATGGAACTTTACCTTTACGGAAACCATCAAAACGACGATTCTTAGCGATATTGCGTAGCTCTTTAGTGACTGCATCATCGATGTTGGCAGCAGGCACTGTGATGGTCATTTGGCGCTTAAGGCCTTCGGTGGTTTCAACGGTAACTTGCATTATAAATTTAACCTCAAATTTACTCAGGGGTACTGAGTGATGTTTACCAGTTTTACTGGTGGCATCATCTGAGCTATGAATCCGTCATAGCCCCTGCGAATCCGGATACACGCGATTGGCGTATCGAGCTATCTCATCCGAGACTGAAAATTAAGACGCGCTATTATAGCGGCACCCGTCAACTGAGTCGAGACAAGGGGCGACCGATGGCGTTTCAATATCGAAATTGGGGTGATATCTCACAATTCAACCGCGTAAGATCACAGTTTTTACGGTTTTATGCGCGTTTGGTTATTTTCAGAGCAATTGGGAGAGGAAACGGGGGAGAAAGTAAAATGGCGCGCCCTACAGGATTCGAACCTGTGACCCACGGCTTAGAAGGCCGTTGCTCTATCCAACTGAGCTAAGGGCGCACTGTCTTTACGCAGCGTGGATTATAAAGCGACGTTAGGCGTCGTCAACGCTTTTCCCTAAAATCTTGACGCGGTTGCTCAAAACCACATCGTTTACTGGTTATCCATTGATGCGACGCAGGGAGGCAAGAGCGCTAAGCCTGTTCTTTTCGTGTTTCCGTCTAACAAAGCATCGTGCCGCCATGGACGGCTTATTATTTTTTCCTTCATCCTCATTAAAGTGCAAAAGCAAACGTTTGCGCAATAGCTTTTAGGCGCGTTTTTTGTCACACTATTGCCAACATTGCTTTAGCCGAAGGATAGTTATGGCCGCACAACTGATTGATGGAAAGCTGATCGCGCAAACCGTGCGCCGAGAAGTTGCCGCTCGCGTCTCTGCTCGCACGCAAGCGGGACGTAGGGCCCCCGGATTGGCGGTAATTCTGGTTGGAGACGATCCTGCGTCACAGGTTTACGTTGGCAGTAAACGCCGTGTTTGCGATGAAGTGGGGTTTGTATCACGGTCCTATGACCTCCCCACGTCTTGCTCTCAACAAGAGTTACTCTCACTCATCGACACCTTGAATGCAGATGACAGCATTGATGGCATTCTCGTCCAACTGCCCTTACCTGCAGGGATTGATGCCACGTCCGTGTTGGAGCGCATCCGCCCAGACAAAGATGTCGACGGCTTTCATCCCTATAATGTCGGCCGCCTGTGTCAACGCATGCCAACGCTGCGTTCTTGCACTCCAAAAGGGATCATTACCCTCCTAGACCGCTACAATGTGCCTCTTCGTGGTAAACATGCTGTGGTCGTCGGCGCCTCCAATATTGTTGGTCGCCCGATGACATTGGAGCTGTTGTTGGCTGGCTGCACAACCACAACGTGCCACCGTTTTACTCAAGACTTAGAGGGGCATGTTCGCCAGGCCGACGTCCTGGTGGTGGCGGTCGGTAAGCCTAAGTTTATTCCTGGCGAATGGATTAAACCCGGCGCGATTGTGATTGATGTGGGCATTAACCGCATGGAAAACGGCAAACTGATTGGCGACATCGAATACGATCTCGCCTATGAAAAAGCCAGTCATATTACCCCTGTCCCCGGTGGTGTGGGCCCCATGACTGTCGCAACCTTGATTGAAAACACGCTCATGGCCTGTGAGCAATACCACGACGGTCACTAGCAGGCAAGAGGGTCACATTGGCCCTCTTTTTTCACGAGACTAAATCCGTTTGGCTGTCTTGGATGAGCTGGTTTCTTCCCCCTGCCTTGGCTTGGTACAAACACCAATCGGCACGCTGAACAAGTTCATCAATATGCGCATCGGCATGGACCATCCCAATACTAATGGTGATTGAAAACGTCTTGTCGTAGGGTGACCAAACGGTCTTTTCCAATTCTTCTCGCATGGCCTCAAGTCGGCGCACAAAGCCCAGCTCGTCATTGCCGTAGAGGATACAAAACTCCTCCCCACCAAAGCGAGCGACCATGCCTTCTGGAAAATAACGTTTCATCATTTTTGCCAGCTCAATCAGCGTAATATCACCAATATGATGGCCAAATTGATCATTGATCTTTTTAAAATGGTCGATGTCAATCAGCGCCAAATTCCGCGGCCCTTTGTGTGAGCGAGTGTGGGGGTGTTCGAAAAAATAACGTCGATTCCACACCTGGGTTAAATAATCCGTGTTGGCCATATTAAATAGACGACGTTCGGTATCGAGCGCATTCAGTGTGCTATGCAAACGACAATAAAACTCCTCTTGATTAAATGGTTTGGCCAAAAAGTCATTCGCCCCTGCTTTCAAAAACCGTGCCGTTAAGCTGGAATCCTCCTCACCCGATAAGCCAATAATCGCCAGCTGGCCGTCTGTCTTCAGCTTGCGTAGTGCCTTGACCACGCTCACGCCATCCATTTCTGGCATGGTGTAATCAGTAATCACCAAAGAAATTCGCTTATCACGCCGCACCATAGCCAAGGCCTCTTGGCCATTTTGTGCTTCGAGGACATTAAGGTATTGCCGTTCCAATAAGCTACGCACGTAACGGCGTGCCGTCAGTGAATCATCCACGACTAACACATGGTGCTGATGGTTCTTTTCCAAGCGGTTAAGTAAAGGCGCTATCGACGACACGCACGAAGGACTATCTTTGGGGATGTAATCAATAACGGTTTTGGCTAGCACACGCTCCCGAGTCCGGGCGTCCATCATCGCAGTGAGCACAATCACTTTTATATTCAGCGACAAACAAACATCAATGATTTCACCGTCCTGCCCGTCGGGCAGGCAGTAATCGAGGATAGCGCAAAGAAAGTCGGTCTCTTGGTTGAGGATCTTCTCTGCTTGCTCGATTGAGTCTGCTATACATGGGATGTAACCGGCCTTTCGTATCTCGGCTTCAAGTAACCGCCTGAAAGGTCGACTATCCTCCACAACCAACACTTTATATTCCATCTGCAACGCACCACGTCTTCACGTTAATTTTGCGCGACAATACACGCAACGGGGCAAGAAGCGATACAGGGTAAGGGCAATTCAGTGCGTGTAGACAGAAATTGCGCAAATTTCTCAACAATGACACATATCTCGCAGAAATTTGACGCAACACCTACAACTGAGCGTACACTTTATGCGTTATTTCGTATCATTTTTTAGGCAATGCAGCCATTTACCCTTGATATACCACCATTTGATTTCGACCAGACGCTTTTGCCTGATACAAGGCTTTATCAGCCATGTGTAAAAGGCGTGAAAGAGAAGCAGCTTGCGAGTCCACGCCAATACTCACCGTAACTTTCAGCGTCTGATCTAACACCTGTATGGGGCGATCAGCCACCGATTGGCGGTACGTGTCTAACGATTGCTGAAACACCGCCAAATCACCAAGTGATAACACACAAAACTCTTCTCCCCCCAAGCGGGCGACCGTGTCCTCCGGGAAAGCGTCTGCCAGCATTTGCGCGATCTCAACCAACACATCGTCACCGATATGATGACCAAACTCATCATTAATGCGTTTAAAATAATCAATATCAATAATCGCTAGATGCTTACGCGCCTCAGTCGCCAGCTGCTCCCCTCGCTCAAAGAAATAGCGTCGATTACAAAGCTGCGTGAGAAAATCTGTATTGGCTAAAAGAAATAACCGCCATTCGATATCAATCGCATTCAAGCAGCTATGAACGCGACAGAAAAACTCTTCCTGATTAAACGGTTTGGGCAGGTAATCGTTGGCCCCTGCTTTGAGAAAGCGTGCCGTTAGCGCACTATCATGATGTCCAGACAAGCCAATGATCGCCTGGGAACACTCGGTATCTCTCTTGCGAAGTGCAGATACAAGCTGAAGACCATTCATTTTAGGCATGTCGTAATCAGTGATAACCAGCGATATATCTGGCGTTTTTTCCACCACGTCAAGTGCCTGTTCACCATTTTCTGCTTCCAATACTGTTAAATACTGGCGCGCCAACAACGCAGAGATACGTTGACGTATCGAGGCTGAGTCATCCACCACCAGCACACGATGGCCTTGATTGTCAGCTAAACGCTTAATGAGTCGGCAAACCGCATCAATACAATGACTACTGTCTTTGAGGATATAATCAATAACGGGCTTTGATAGGATCTCATCACGCGTTTTCTCACTTTGCGAGGCGGTGAGGACAACCACTTTAAGCCCTGCGGATAAACATAAATCGATGACTTCGCCGTGGTGAGCGTCTGGCAGATTATAATCGAGGATCGCACAGAGAAAGGGGGTGTTGTGAGCTAGCACATCCCGTGTTTCAGCCAGGCAGGTACAGGTCACGGGGGCAAACCCCGCTTTTTTCACCTGCTGCTCAGCCAGCATGCGAAACGACCGGCTGTCTTCAACGATAAGTACCGACTCCAACGACTGCCTCCCCTACTTTAAACTGTCCCCTTAACGAGTGTAGCAGCCAAACCGGGAGAGCGGGTTATCTGGAAGCACTGATATCGGCGTTATCGATATGAAGTTCAGTTTGCTTGCTAAGCATATTTATCAGCAAAATACAGCGCTTCTCGCCGTCTTTTTCTTTGAAGATCGCTTCCGTGCCTGCAAACTGCCCCTTTTCAATCATCACCGACTGTCCGGGCTTGAAGCCTTGGTAGAGCGCGTCGCGTTGTTCGTCACAGTCTTCTATCGTCATCAGTTGTTGAATCAATGCCAAGTCGACCTTGATGGGATACGCACCTTGGCGAACGAAATCAACCACACCACGCGTGGAGCGAACACTCGTATACTGCACAAGGTCGGGATCAAAACCGGCAAAAATATAGTTGGGAAAGAGCGGCTCCTCAACGTGCTGACACTTACCACGACGCAGCTTTTCCACAGTCACTATCGGGTAGTAACAATCAACGCCTTGGCGCTTCAAATTTTGCTCTGCGCGTTGCTGTTCCGCGCGCTTACAATAAAGTAGATACCAATGTTTCATGTCGTTCTGTCCCTGATGTCTATCGCCAGTAGCAGCCTGTCCAGAGCGACGAAAGTATACGGATGTTAAGCCCGCACAGCAACAAAGGTGAGCACCCATCACGGCCACTCACCTTTACATAGGGTTGACAATTCGACATTGCATCGCTGGGTCGTTAAGCGATTTTTTGAATATCGACACTGAAACTGTTCAAGCCCACTTCACTCAATGACACACGTGCATCACCTGATTGAAGATCAACACTTTGAAACTGGCTCGAGAACGCATCGCGCCCCAACCAGTGATCATTGTGAACCAGGCTTGTCGACCCGCAGCTATCCACCGTGGCTTTTATCCCCGCCGGTAAAATATCAAGCTGATTATCGGCGGTGTTTAGCACACCGAACATCGCACGAACCGGCGACGTATAGGCTGAGGCGCGAATCGCATCCTCGATCCGTTTTACCAGGGTGAGAAACCCTCTTTCATTAACATCACCTGAGCGGACAAAATCATTAAAAAACGCACGGATCATCAAGGTGGTCGCGGTACCGTCTTCCTCTGCCGAGGCAGAGTCGACCACATAAAATGCCATTTTCCCGCCCATCAACCATGCATAATCCAACACAATGGGGTTGGTATCTGCCGATTGCAGTGAGTGATAGGAAAGACGCCAAGCACCTTGTTGCGAGTCGGGTTCTGGCATCAACCCCATTAATAGTTCACGTGCGCTACCTGGGTTGTGGCGTAAGGCATCAAGGTGCCATTTCAGTTCCGTCTCTGATGCGCCGCGATCCGCGTCCTCACTCACCTTAAACCATTGTTGACTAAAATCATCGCTGGCGTGTACATCGTCGTTGGCATCATCAACCACCGCTTCGATGGCTTTTTTGACCACATTGATATCTTCGATCGGTTTGATCAAAAAGTCCTTCACCCCAAAGCGAAGCGCTTGAGCTACATCTGCCATCCCCCCGGTGCCAGAGATCACGATCATAGGTAGCATTGGGTATTCAAGGCTCACCTCCTCAACGAATTCTAAGCCTGTCATTACCGGCATCGATAGATCACTGATCAATAAGTCAGGAATCGATTGCCTCAGCGCTTGCAACCCTTCTAAACCATTTTCGACCTCACGTACTACCGCTCCCTCTCTTTCGAGAAAAGACGCAATCATCCGACTGAAGACGGGATCATCTTCGACGATTAAGATCTCTTTATTATGCAACACGACGCTCTCCTCCAGGACTGCAAAGCAGCGGCTGTTTTCATTCTCACTGCACTAATCGTAGTTGAATTCAGGCACACCTGTGATCGCTAATGAGATTTAATTCAGAAGCGCTCTATAAACAGCTGTTTAAAATAATAATTTTCTTAGCATTCAAGCAGGTGAGCCGTCAAAGCCATTTATCGGCAGCATAAAAAAGGCTTGAAAATCAATGACACTATAAGAGTACGCTACTCTGTATTAAAAGTAAGACTTGTAACAATTAATACATGATGTCTATCACAAGAATGTATATCGGCATTATCTCAATATCGCGCCAGTGAGCCATGCGCAGAAAGGCGATTTTTGTCGAGAAGAAAACTTGCCAATTCAGGTACCAACAACTATTCGTTACTAAAGAAGAGTGTACACGGCATCTATCCTCCGCATACGAGCAGAGAAGAAGCAGTTACTTGAGGCGTCGTGCGCCAACCGTTGCACCTGACTTCACTGAGGGAATAACGAGCGGGGTTACTATGATTTTGAGTCATTTACTAGGGTTATATACCCATCCCAAAAAGGAATGGAAAGCGATTGGCGAGCGCCACGAGGCCGCTTCAAACAGCATTGGTCACGCGTTGTTACTCGCGTTAATCCCGCCTGTTTGTGCCTACTACGCGAGCGTCCACATTGGTTGGCAAATCGGCGCGGGGGATCCCATCTTTATGACCCCGCAAAGCGCCCTGTTCATCGCCAGTGCCATGTATCTTGCTTTGTTGGGCGGTGTCGCGGCGTTGGCCTATCTCACATTATGGATGAGTCGTACGTTCGGTTCCGCTCCGACTTACACCCAGTGTCTTGAACTGGCAGCCTATACCGCAACGCCAATCTTTATGGTGGGACTCGCCACGCTTTACCCAGTGGTGTGGTTTGTGATGATCGTCGGCTTGATTGGTATTGCCTACTCTGTCTACCTCCTCTACACGGGGGTTCCGATATTGATGGAGATCCCTGAAGAGCGAGGATTCATCTATGCCAGCTCTGTCGTCACTTGCGGGTTAGTATTGCTGGTCGCGATTCTGGCTGCCTCGGTCATCCTGTGGAATGTCGGCATGGGGCCTGTCTTTACCCATTAGTCAACATGGGCGTAGCAGGCTCACAGTGAAAAGCGCCGCGATAACTGTCGCGGCGTTTTCAGTTAGTCCTCGTTATGTATCTCTAAGTTCGCTAGCTCTTGCTGCTGCTCGCGTACCGTTTTCGCATCGTCGTTACGCAAGCTTTGTATATACTCGAGGTAAGCTTGATCGACATCTTGGGTGACATATTCACCACTGAATACGGATGTCTCAAAGCGCTCAATAGCTGGGTTCGCTTCGCCAACCGCCGCCACCAAGTCAGAAAGATCTTGGTAGACCAAACCATCTGCACCAATCAGTTGACCAATTTCATCAACTTCACGGCCATGGGCGATCAGCTCGTTGACACTGGGCATGTCGATGCCATAGACGTTAGGAAAACGCACTTCGGGAGCGGCTGATGCCATATACACTTCTTTTGCTCCCGCCTCGCGCGCCATTTCGATAATTTGCTCCGAGGTGGTGCCGCGCACTATCGAGTCATCGACCAACAAAACGCGCTTGTCTTTAAATTCAGAACGAATGGCATTGAGTTTACGGCGCACCGATTTCCGACGCATTTGTTGCCCAGGCATAATAAAGGTCCGCCCGACGTAACGGTTTTTGACAAAGCCTTGGCGGTAAGGCTTACCCAGCACTTGGGCAATCTCCAAAGCGATGTCACAAGAGGTCTCTGGAATTGGGATCACCACATCAATGTCAGCGTCATCCCACTCACGTTGAATTTTAGCCCCCAGTTTTTGGCCCATACGAATACGCGCGCCGTACACGGAAACCTTATCGATAAAGGAGTCAGGGCGAGAGAAGTAGACAAATTCAAAGATACAGGGGTTTAAACTCGGCGTATCCGCACATTGACTGGTATGCAGTTGCCCATCCAGCGTGATATAGATAGCTTCACCGGGTGCCACATCACGGACAAAATCAAACCCGACCGCATCCAACGCCACTGTCTCCGACGCCACCATGTATTCAGTGCCCGCCTCCGTATCGCGCTTACCTAAACAGAGTGGCCGAATGCCTTTAGGGTCACGGAACGCGATCACACCATGACCAATGACCATGGCCACGACCGCATAAGCCCCCGACACTTGGCGATGCACCGACGCCACCGCGGCAAACATATCGTCAACCGTTAATGGATGCGATGTCGCGGTTGATAACTGGTGGGCAAGGACGTTAAGCAGGATTTCAGAATCAGAGGTGGTATTCAGGTGACGACGATCTTTCTCGAATAGCGACTGACGCAAGTCTTGGGCATTGGTGAGGTTACCATTGTGCGCCAGGGTAATACCGTAAGGCGAGTTGACATAAAACGGCTGCGCTTCTGACGCACTCGAACTCCCCGCGGTTGGATAACGCACATGCCCAATACCCACTTGGCCTTGTAAGCGCTGCATATGCTTAAGTTGAAACACATCCTTTACCAGACCATTGGCTTTTCTAAGCCGGAAACGATTGTCGTCAATAGTGACAATCCCGGCTGCATCCTGTCCCCGGTGTTGTAGCACCGTCAGTGCATCATAAATGGACTGATTGACCGGGGTGTTACCAACGATTCCAACAATACCACACATGTCAGCGATTCCTTGTTACGCGAATATCATCCTAAGATCCGGCGATCTCAGGTAAGAAACTGGAACTGTTCTCGAGATAGTGGAAAAACCATTCAATCACTACCGCAAAGTTAGGAATAAGTTGCGACTGCCCCCATGCTTGGGTGTGAGCGACCGACGTAAAGGCATCCAGGAAGAAGAGCATTGCGGCAATAATGAGTACACCACGCACACTTCCAAACACCATACCCAGCACCCTATCGGTACCAGACAACCCGGTTTTCTCTACCAACTGAGCAATCACATAATTGACCACCGCCCCCACGATTAAGGTGGCAATGAACAATAAGGCTATTGCGCTACCATTACGAATAACGGCATCTTCAATATTGGTCAGGTAAACCGCCAGTTGCGTATAAAACTGACTGGCGATAAAAAACGCACCAAACCATATCACCAATGACAATGCTTCTTTAACAAAGCCTCGAATCACACTAACTAGCGCCGAAAAACCAATGACGCCAATAATGAGGTAATCAATCCAATTCATCGTATTCACTTGCTCGAGACGTGCGCATTCTAACAGAAAAAATGCTCACGCAAACGTTTTCTTATTGGGTGAGTGGGTCAAATTTACGCAATTGACCCTTCAATCCTGTCAAAGATTGCAAATCAGTCAGTTGCGATTCTAACGCCGATTTAGAGACGTGAGGCCCCACGACCACCTTGGCTAAATCACCCGGTTGGATGGCTTTGGGTAAGATATGTGCTTGGTAGCCTTTTTCGCGTAATTGCTTGACCAAACGTCGGGCGTTGTCTTGGTTGCGAAAGGTGCCAAGCCGAATCATCCACGCCCCTTCTTGAGCACTGGCTGACGAAGAGGCGGTGTCGCTAGACGCCGGTTTAGGCGCAGGCTCGTTGTCCAATTCGTTTGTCTGACGCTCTTTTACCTTGGTGTCTGGCGCGTCCACCTCAACCACTTGTGGGGCTTTAATCGGTGCTTGGCTCACCTCACTATCAAAATCATCCCGTAGTGGGATACTTTCATAGCTCTCTTGATAATGCTCTTTTTTGCCATCAAGCACATCTGGCAGCACTATCACCCCGATAGACACCAACACCAAGGTACCCACGATTCTTTTTTGTAACTTACTGGCCACAATGACTCCGTTTTAGTTAAGCGCGCTTATTACCTGCCCAACGGTATGAAACGACCCAAATACGACCACACAGTCTCGCGCAGGTTCAGCATGTTTTAATGCCTGCTGATAAGCCTCACTGGGTGATGCAAACTGTTGTGATGCCGGCACAGGCAAGCTGTCGGCGGGTGCACCTCGAGGCACAGATAACGATGCCGGATACCAGTGATCCACGATTCCGTCCAAGCAGGCTAAGGTACCCGCCATGTCTTTATCGGACAACATGGCCACCACCGCATGCACGTGTCCGCCGCGTTCCGCTTTGCACTCAGCCAACTTCTCTGCCAAATAAGCGGCCGCGTGCGGATTATGAGCAACGTCAAACACAGTGTAAGGCGCATTGGCAACAACCTGCATTCGCCCGGGTACCGACACCGAGGCTAACCCGTCAGAGATGTGTGTGTCTGCGATCTCCAGCTCGGCAACCCCCAAAGCCATCAAGGCAGTGGCGGCATTTTGTAACGGTATTGCCGGGATAGGCAACGCCGTCAGCTCAAACGCCCCTGCCGCCCAACACCAGGTATTATCCGTGAGCGTATATTGATATTGATAGCCCAACTGGTGTAGCTCGGCGCCAATGCTGTCAGCATGTGCAGCCACGCTCGCCGGTGGAGAGGGCTGACCGCAAACAGCGGGTTTACCTGCTCGGAAAATCCCTGCTTTTTCGTAGCCGATTTGGTTAATGTCATCCCCTAACCAATCACAGTGATCGAGCGCGAGGCTGGTGATCACCGATACGTCATGCTCCACCACGTTGGTGGCATCGAGGCGTCCACCTAGACCCACTTCTAAAATAACCACGTCCAGCGAATGCTGCTTGAACAAGTGCAATGCGGCCAAGGTGCCGAACTCGAAAAAGCTCAGGCTCGTATCACCACGCGCTTGTTCAATCGTCGCGAACGCTTCGCTGTGCGCGGCATCGTCTAGCCGTTTGCCATTAATGCGCACGCGCTCACTATAGTGAATGAGATGCGGGGAGCTATAGACACCGGTGCGATAACCCGCATGCTGCAAAATCGATTCTAGCAGCGCACAGGTTGTGCCTTTACCATTGGTTCCCGCGACGGTAATCACTGTCGGCGCTGGCTTAGTCAGTTGCGCTTTTTCGGCCACTGCCGCGACGCGTTCAAGGCCAAGATCGATGGCACGGGTATGGATGCTTTCGAGATAAGACAGCCACGTCGTTAAAGAGGACGTGGCTGTTGGGTGTTGTTGTTCAGACATTGGCTTGGTCAGTTACTCCATGATGGGTAAATGATACCAAGGATAGCGCCGTGGGACACGGTCAATTATTGCTCTTGAGAAGGCGGTGCCGCTTCAGGCTCAAGATCAGGCTTGCCTTGTTCTACATCGACCACCAGTGGTGAGTGACGATTATTCAATTTGGCAAGCAGACCCGCTAAGCGTTGACGCATTTCTCGGCGATCGACAATCATGTCAATCGCACCATGCTCTAGCAAAAACTCACTGGTTTGGAAATCTTCAGGAAGATTCTCACGCACGGTCTGTTCAATCACTCGGCGCCCCGCGAAACCGATAATCGCTCTAGGCTCGGCCACATTGATATCACCTAACATGGCAAAACTGGCCGTCACGCCACCGTAAGTCGGATCGGTTAATACTGAGATAAACGGCAGGTTATGGCGAGAAAGGCGTTCCAATGCGGCACTTGTTTTGGCCATTTGCATCAGTGACGTGAGCGCTTCTTGCATACGCGCACCGCCACTGGCAGAAAAACACACCAAACCGCAGTTATTGTCAATCGCCGCATCCACGGCTTTAACAAAGCGAGCGCCCACAACGGCTCCCATCGAGCCACCCATAAATTTAAACTCAAAGGCGCAGGCCACCACGGGTACATCAAGCACGCTGCCTTTCATGACCACCAGGGCGTCTTTTTCGCCACTTGCTTTTTGCGCCGACGCTAAACGATCTTTGTACTTTTTCGAATCGCGAAACTTCAACACATCTTTGGGTTCAAGCTCACTGGCAATCTCTTCACGCCCGTCTTTATCCAAAAACACGTCGAGCCGGCGGCGTGCTGGCATGCGCATATGGTGTTCACACTTTGGACAGACTTCCAAGTTACGCTCGACATCCGCGTGATAGAGAACTTGATCACACGACGTGCACTTGGTCCACACGCCCTCTGGAATCGACGCCTTGCGTGATGAACCAATATTACTTTTGGTTAATATTTTTTCTAGCCAGCTCATGGACAACCTTTACTTAGTGATAGCTCTCGCGAACGGACAACTATCTTGGATTCGTAACAAATTAGACCGAATTAAATCACAAGTCTGTCAGACTTGGGATAAAAAACTGGTACTACCTATTCTTTCTCCGTGCTTTATGAGTACAGCGTACTTGCCGCCACAATCACCTAATCCGGCAAAAACAGGGGGCCAATGGGTGAACGAGGCAACCCAAATGTGTCGGGGTAGTCCACCTCAACCAGATACAAGCCTTCAGCTTTCGCGGTCGCAGCCGCCTGGGTACGATCTTTTTGTGCCAGCAACCAAGCCATCCACTCAGGCGGCTGCTCTTGACGACCGACCGTCATTAAGCTCCCCACAATATTGCGTACCATATGATGCACAAACGCATTGGCTTTAATATCAATCACGATAAAGCGTCCTTGACGGTTGACCGATAAGTGCATCACATTCCGCCAAGGGGATTTCGATTGACACTGAGCGGCACGGAATGAGGAAAAATCATTCTCCCCAAGGAGATACTGACCCGCTCGGTGCATTAAGGTTTCATCAAGTTCAGCGTGATAGTGACTGACTCCCTTGGCTAAGATCGCCGGGCGCAAGGGATGATTATAAATCACATAACGATAGCGTCGCGCGGTCGCACTAAAACGGGCATGAAACTCGTCTGTCACAGGCTTCGCCCATCGCACCGCAATCGGATCCGGCAAGTTCGCATTGACACCCATGGTCCAAGCTTTTAATGGACGCTGATTATCAGTGTCAAAGTGCACTACCTGTCCTGTTCCATGCACGCCAGAGTCGGTACGTCCCGCACACTGTACGGCGACAGGGTGATTGGCGACCGTCGATAAAGCACGCTCGAGGTGTTCCTGTACACTGGTGACTTCTCGTTGCCTCTGCCAACCGTAAAACTGAGCGCCATCATACTCAATGCCTAACGCGAATCTCATGCCCTGCCTTCTCGTTACTCGTCAATAAGGCGCCGCATTATACCCATAAAGCCCTCGAGTTGCAGGTGAAAAGCGCGTGCTTGGCCATCACTGCCGCCATAAAGAAACAGGCAGCATTCGCTACCTGTTTTTTCACTACCTCAGCTGTTCTAGCAACTGACGTGCTTCTTGCTGTAAGGCCTTGTTGCCCGACTGCATCACTTTTTCGAGCAAAGAAATCGCCCCATCGATATCGTTCATTTCCAAGTACGCTTTGGCAAGGTCAAGATTCGTCGATGCTTCAGTACTCGCGGTATCACCATCCACATCAATGGCACTGATATCTTCTAACACATCAGGAAACTCATCTAAACCCACATTCAGATTCATTTCCGCTTTATCAGGATCGATATCTGGCGTAGAACCATCATCTCGCATGAGCTCCTCAATGCTGATGTAGTCATCTTCTTCTTGCTCTTCACCAATCAGCTCACTCTCTGCTTCTCCCTCACTCAGAAGATCCTCATCTAAGGCTTCCTCGAGTTCAAAGGTTTCCAATGACGCCGGATCGATGGCGGGCTGTTGACTCCAGTCTTCACTCTCTGCTTCAGGCTCAGGTTCATTATCAGCTTGCCACACTGCCGCTTCTTCATCGGACAGTGAGGAAAGATCCAGTGGCGTGTCATCGTCTGACTCGGAGAGCAGTGCCTCCATGTTTAAGCCACCCACTTGGTGATCGTCATCGTCGAGATCGCTGATATCTCGCTCATCACGCTCAGGCGTTTCCTTGGCGACGTCACCCTCTTGCTGCTCATCTAAATAAGATTCTAGCTCTCGCTGCTCTTCGAGCGCAGCGCTTAGTGCGTCGTCTTCGCCAAACTCGCCCAGCTCATCAAGCGAGAAAGAGTCAAACTCATAGTCACGCTCATTGCTTGGCTCTGGCTCTGGCTCATTGCTTGGCTCTGGCTCTGGCTC
>NZ_MEBQ01000017.1:0-103486 GCF_001722105.1 Salinivibrio sp. SS3
TCATGTATTGGCATACACTGCGCGTCTCGCTTCAAAACTCCCTGCGCATAGCTCGCAATTTAATCATCAAAGCAGATTTGCGTAAGACTTTGATAAGAAAATACCAAGCCCTGACCTGACGGTCGGGGCTTTTTTTGTATCTGTCGCATGGTGATTGCTGGTTAAGTAGAAGAATGGGGTTGAGGTTGCCAGTGTAAGCAGAAATCCCAGAAGCGGGAGAGTAGACCTGACTGATATTTATCTTTGTGGCGCACGAGCCAATAGCGCCGAGACAATAGCAAAGGGAGTTCGAGAGCAACGACTCGACCATCGGCAATGGCGTGCTGAGCGGAGAGCTTAGACAGGTACGCGAGGCCTAACCCGGCACTCGCAGCATTTAAAATCGCTTCGGTGGTATTGAGCTCAAAAGAAAGATGCCAGCGCTCGAAGCGAGGCGCAAGGCGTGAGAGAAAGTGCTCACGCGTGCCTGAACCTGGTTCGCGGATCAGCCAGGTTTGATCGTCGAGAGCTCCCACACTTAACGGCGTTTGACTCGCAAGTGGGTGATCTGGGTGACATACCACGACCATCTGATCGCTTAGCCACGGCATTTGCAGTAAATCGGGGTGCAGTATTTCACCTTCTACCAATCCAACATCCAGCTCGAAGTGTTGAAGGCGATCGATGATCTCTTGGCTGTTGGCAATCATCAGTGTTTGCTGTTGATGCGAGGTCGCATGGCGAAAATCGCTAATCAGTGTGGGTAAAAGCTGATTACCCACGGTATCGCTTCCCCCTAATCGTAGGCAGCCAATCAATTGGCTGTCGTCTTTCAATGCGGCGCTAATTTCATCGCTACGGATCAGCAATTCATCCGCTTTAGGGATAAGCGCCGCGCCTTGATCATTGAGGTGAAGCCGGTTGCCGCGTCGATCAAACAAGGGATAACCGAGCTGACTTTCTAATTCGGCGAGTGCCATACTGACCGCCGGTTTACTGAGAAACAGTTTTTTCGCCGCGGCGGTGATCGTGCCCTCTTGCACGATGGTTAAAAACACTCGCAGTTGAGGAAGAGAAAGCGCCATTAAGACCTAGCGATTAAGGGTTTGAATCACTATAAGGCCGCTTACCCGCAATGACAATGTCAACGACGGCCTTTGTCTTGGCTCACCCAGTTCTGGATATCAGATTGGGCCTGTTTTAATGACTGGTAGTGAGGTGATTGCTCACTGGTATGCTTGAGGACAAAGTCGAGTGTGCGCACTACATTTCGCCAACGTGGTGTTTTGGGGACGGTTTCTACGTGCAGGTACTTATCCAAGGTTCTTGTTTGGAAGCTGCCTTTATCCTGATAAACACGCCATAAGCCACTTTTTTCTGCTAGGTCGACTTTATCGCCATCCCAAGCGGCGAGAGCCAAGTTCATCGCATTAACCAAGCGACGATGAATCCCCTCCGACTGATGAACGTGTATCTCTTTATGTTTAATCGTGCTTGATGGCGCAAAATACCTCGCTCTCATGCTGTGTTTTAAGTGGGAGAGTGCACTTGCAAGGCGACCGATTTCATCGTTTCGCTGGCGATGAGTGACCGGGTAGTCCAGTTCACCGGCGGCAAACTGCTCAGCGCACCAAGTCAATTGTAAGATAGGCAGTGTCAGGCGGTGAGATAACCAATGCCCGATAAAGACTAATAATACAATAACGACGATCACGAGTGTGGTACTGATTGCATACAAGTGGCGGAGAGGTCGATAGGCACTTTTTTGAGGTGTGCAAATGATTAACGCCCAAGACGCCCCCGCCACATTGACGGGGCGGTATGCCGTGAGTTGAGGCATGATTGCATATTGGCTCGGTGACATGACCCCTTGTTGGCCATCGAAAGCGGCATTGATTGCGTGTTTGGGGGGCAGGATCGAAGGCGTCGCTTGATTAGAGTGAGGCACCCAACTGTTGAGTAACGATTGATGATTTTGATTAATCAGCCACAGGCCTGACTCTGGGCGCTGCCGTTGGCGTAGAGTTGCAGACAAGTTATCGGTTGTGGTGCGAATAGCAAGGATGCTTTGCATCTGGCCGCTTTTAAGTATGGGAACCAGGTACCAAGCTTGCATGGTGCGTGAGCCATGTGGCTCAAAGGCGGTGCGCACCCACTTAGGACGTTGCTTATCAGGCAGGCTCATTAATTGCTTTATCGCCCTTTTCAGTGACGGGTTATCCTGTGTCATGGGGTGAGTTTTGACGGCGTACACGAGGTTTTGGTTTAAATCAAACATCGCGAGATTGTTGAACGCGTACCTTGCTAACCAGGCTTGAAATTGATGATGAAAGCGGCGATATAAACGGCGGTATTTTTGTGCTGTCACGCCAGCATGTTGGCTCGAGGACTGTTGAAGGATCGGTATGAGTCGACGCTGCGCTTGGCGCGTATTATTACCGAGTTGTTGGAATGCATGAGGAAAGCCATAAAAGCGTCCACCGCTGCTGGTTGCTAGATCGGAGGCTGCAAGATTAATCACCGCGCGGACTTGGTCATCAAAATATGATGTGATGGTGGCATAGTTACGATCGCGCTCGTGCTCGAGCTGCTGATGGGCTTGATTGATCAGCAGTTGTGACTGACTCCAAGTAAAGTACCCCGTCAACATCACCACAGGGATAATACTAAGACTAAAAAACCACCACATGAAGCGGCGTTGAAGACGCGTCGAGTAACCCATATCCATTTGCACGCTGTGAATACCTCTCTCTGATCACGCGGGCTTGAATCGCAAACGGCTGCCAAAAGGCAGCCGCGAGAGAGAAGACGCTAACACGTCCGATGAGTCAAAACTGTGATCTGCTGTCAGGTATCAAGTCTTATATGTGTGTTAACTCACTGCTCGATGGTGTTGTCAGCCACTAGCGTGCTTTTTGCGCATGATAAACGGCGAATCGACGGGTTTTGGCGAGGGTATCACACTGACCGAGCCCTTTTTCAATAATCGGGGGGTAACGTAAGAAGCTGTTGGCGACGATCACCAATTGGCCGTGGCGGCGCAGGTAGCGAGGCGCGCTTTCCAGCAAGGACTCAGTAGCCTGGTAAAACGTCTCGAGTCCTTCATGGAACGGTGGATTGCTAATAATGGCATCAAACTGCTGTCCACTGACGGCACCTAACATGTCTGAGGCAAAAACAGAGCCTTTGAGCCCATTGGCCGTGAGGGTCGCTTGGGTTGATGCAACGGCTAAATGATTCACATCAACACAGGTGACCGTACAGCTTGGGTGGGTAGCCAGTATTACCGAGCCGATGACGCCTGCGCCACAGCCGACATCAATCACATCACCGTGCATATTGGGCAGGTGCTTGAGTAATAAGGCCGTGCCATCATCAAGACTTTTGTGGCTAAACACACCGGGTAGAGCACGAACAGTGAGTGATTGATTCTCTACTTGGAGTGGGTAGTCGTGAAACCAATCCGCTAGGTTAAACGATGCTGCCGGTGACGTACATTGGCCATGATACAGGCTGCATCGGCGTGCCGAGTCTTGTTTGATCACTTGGCCATACGGGGCAAAACGTTTTTCGATGCTTTTAACGCCACTGCGGTTTTCACCCACCACGACCCAGTCGACATTGGCACCGAGACGATGTGTGAGCATCGCGAGAAGAAAATCGGCTTCCGCTTTTGACTTAGGCCAGTAGAAAAGCACCAAATCAACTGAGCTCTCACCCACATATTCAGCCCCTTCATGGACCTTCACATCGGTATTTGCCATTCGTGAGACGTAGCCATGATGGGTCGTAAAGACAGACACTTGCGAGGCATGAGGCAGTAACTGCTGAGCAAAGTTATCTTCTAGCTCACCAGCTAATAGAACATGTTTGTTTTCAAACAGCGTGAGGTGACGTTGGGCAATCTCGCTAGGAGCCGTGAGGGCCATGGTATTTCTCTTCGGTTACTGTGACTGATAGGTCGCGTTTGGTCGAGGGGCGCGCTGACGGGGGATTTTCCCACAAAGCGCGCACCAGGCCAATATCAGCGTGCTTATGCGTTGTCTTGTCGGTCAAGAAAGCGCTCAAACTCGATTTCATACATACGAAATAGCACTAAGGTGATGGAGAAAATAATCGGGCCATAAATCAGTCCCATCAAGCCAAACAGATGCAAGCCACCTAACAGTGAGAAGAAAATAAGCAGGGTGTTCATCCCCGAGTTGCCTTGCATGAGGAAGGGGCGGAGGAGATTATCGATGGAGCCGACCACCACCACACTCCATATCAGTAAGGCGATCGCCCACTGCCAATCGCCCGTGGCCACCAAATAAAGCACGGTTGGCAGCCAGATGAGCGCGGTGCCGACCACAGGAATAAAGGAGGCGAACGCCATCATGGTGCCCCAAAATAGCGCTGGCAGGCCCACGGCCCACATCGCCAAGCCGCCTGCGGCCCCTTGCGCCAAGGCGGTGAGAAAGGACCCAAGCACGGCAGACTTGGCCACCTTTTCCACCTCATCCAATAACTGATCTTCTTGGCTGCGTGATAAGGGGATCACGTGGCGGAGCGTATGGATAATGCTGTCGTGATCGCGGAGCAAGAAAAACAGCACGAACAACATCAGCATAAAGGTGATGAAAAAATCGGTCACATCCCCTAATACCTTGGAGCTGAATTCGAGCATTTGGCCACTGAAAGAAGACATCCAAGCGGCCAGCTTTTTCACCGTTTCTTGTGGGTCAATTAAATCAAATGGCAGCCATTGGTTGAGAAAATGCAGCGACGATTGTATCTGCGGGTTGTTGAGCAACTGTTTTGCGCCGCCGTTATTGAGCCATTCGTAACTGCGTGTAAAAAAACTCACGCCTTGCTCGATTATTGCTCCCGCCACCACGGTGAGGGGAATGATGATGATAAAGGTGATTAAGACACAAGATATGACTGACGCCGTGTTTGGGCGTTGCCCAATGCGATCTTCAATACGTTTATGAAGAGGGAAAAAGAGCAAAGAGACAATAAACGCGAGAACGATTGCACCAATATAGGGCTCGATAAGTAAATAGCACGCATAGGCTGCGATGATCAGCGCAGCGATTAAAGTCCAATGTTTCGGCTCGACACGAAATGACGAAGTCACAGGGTATCCCTCTTAGGCTGGTTGAGTGAGTCGGGCGGACTTTACTTGCCGTCAAAAGGCCAATCAGCCGCTGGGCAGGTAAAGGTGCCTAAACAATAGGCACCTTAACACACAGTTTGTTGCACTAGTCAGTTAAAAAAATGGCCAAAAGATCGTTGAGGAAGAGCTTACCTTTAGCGGTTACTTGCCAATGTGTCTCGGACTCCGCGAGCAGACCTTGCTCAAGGGCTTGCGTCAAAGGGTGGCTGAGATGATCGAGGGGCAACCCGGTACGGGCAACAAACTCGGCTTTCGGGCAAGGTTCGAGCAGACGAAACCGATTCATAAAGAACTCAAACGCGAGATCCGTCTCTTTCACCCACTGGCTATCAGTGAGATAGGCTTTTTGTGGATCGAGGTAGCCGCGCGGATGCTTCACTTTAACGGTTCGAAGCAGGCGAGACTGATCGCCGTTAGGTAAAGTGAGCTTACCATGGGCGCCACAACCTATGCCCAAATAGTCACCAAAACGCCAGTAATTGAGGTTATGGGCGCATTGATGACCGGGTAAGCTGTATGCGGATGTCTCGTATTGTACGTAGCCAGCGTCGGTAAGCAGCTGATGCCCGCGATCAAAAATGTCCCACAAGGTATCTTCTTCTGGCAGAGTGGGTGGTTTGGAGTAAAACTGGGTGTTGGGCTCGATGGTCAACTGGTACCAAGACAGATGTGGCGGCTTAAGTGCAATCGCTTTTTCTAAGTCACTCAGAGCCTCTTGCTCTGACTGGTTGGGCAAACCATGCATCAAATCAAGGTTAAAGCTATTTAATCCCGCTTGATGGGCAAGGTGGGCGGCCCGCTCTGCTTCTCCAGGGCCATGAATGCGCCCCAAGCGTTCGAGCTTATCAGCAGAAAAGCTCTGCACCCCGATAGAAATCCGGTTAACGCCTGCTTGTCGGTAGCCGATAAATTTATCGGCCTCCACGGTGCCAGGGTTGGCTTCCATGGTCACTTCCAGGTTGTCACTGACGGGAAGGCGTGTCTTAATGCCATCCAGTAGGCGTGCTATCTGTGAAGGCGACATCAAGCTTGGTGTGCCGCCTCCAATAAAGATCGAATGCAGTGGACGTGTCGCAACTGAAGGGTAAGCGCCAAGATCGGTATCCAGATCCTCGAGCAGCGCATCGATATAATCCTCTTCCGGGATCTCACCTTTTTGGGTATGCGAGTTAAAGTCACAATAGGGGCATTTTTGTACACACCAAGGAATGTGTACATACAGACTCAATGGGATCATGGTTTATTGCGACGCTTTTAAGGCTTGGAACAGGGCGTTAAGTGCTTGTCCGCGGTGAGAACGTTGTTTTTTCTCGGAAGCGGGCATTTCTGCTGCGGTACATTGCTGATCGGCAGGTAAAAACACCGGATCGTAGCCAAAGCCGTTGTCCCCTTGCGGTGCTTGAGCGATTTGCCCTTCCCACACCCCGTGACAGACCAGTGGTGTTGGGTCATTAGCATGGCGCATATAAACCAGCACGCAATGGAAGCGAGCCTGGCGTCCATCATTGTCTGTATCATGCAAAGCTTCTAACAGTTTAGCGACATTGTCCGTATCACTGGCTGTTTCACCGGCGTAGCGGGCAGAATACACGCCCGGCGCACCGTTCAACGCATCGACTTCTAAACCTGAATCATCGGCAATGGCGGGGAGGCCGGTCACTTTGGCCGCATGACGCGCCTTAATGATGGCATTTTCGATAAAGGTGGTGCCTGTTTCATCCGCCTCTTCAACGGCAAAGTCACTTTGTGGCAGGACGTCGAAACCAAATTCGTCGAGCAGTCCCGCCATTTCTTTTACTTTGCCTGCGTTCCCAGTGGCCAACACAACTTTCTTCATCACAGTTACCTATTGGGTTATAGCCCGACTACGGGGCATCGACGTAAAACGTATAATTATAGTCAAAGGACGCATTGCGGTTTCCTTCGGCGTTGAGATCGATGTGAAAGCGATACGTCTCTTCATCATCGGCGGCGAAGGTAGCGATATAATAGATCGCGTCACCTTCTCTGATCTCGGTAAAGTCTAGATCACGACTGTTTCCGACCAAGTTTTTTACTTGTCCGGTGACCTCGGCGGCAATCGCCGGTTTTCCCAGTTGCATGGTATCGAGAACGGCAATGTTGACCAAGCCTCGATAGCCACTCCGGGTAATGTCGTACTGCTGAGCGATTTCGGGCGTTAAGAAAGTGGTCGAGAGCGTGTTGTAATGCACTTCCAACTCACCGATTTCTTTAAACTGACCTGCCCATGCTGGGGAGATAGCCACGGTTACTATGACGCTGAGCGCTGCAATTATCTGACGCATAATCTTTCCTTGTGATAAAGCGAAGTGAGGGTCGCTATCAATACGTACGGGTGCCTGAGTACGATCCGCCGTACATCGTTGGCACCCGTGAAATCCCGTAAGCGGAGCAAGCTATGGCAATAAGTCGAGGATGACTTAGCGCGTGGCGATTCGCTTACAGGGCATACCAAATCGGGCCGATAAAATCGCCGATAAGCATATTGATAAATTGGAGCGCGATAAAGATCACCAGAATACTGAGATCGAGCCCACCGAGGGGAGGAATAATACGGCGTACTGGCGCGCACACGGGCTCGGTCAGTTGGTGAAAAACATACTCTACTGGGTTGTTGCCTTGGCTGACCCAACTCAAAATAGCGCGCAGGATCAGCACCCAGAACAGCAACTTACCCGCGGCTTTCAGTAAGGCGATGGCGGAGAAGAGGAACATGCCTGAACTCATCGCGAAGGGGTTACCGGCGACTAAATCCAGTACCACAAATTTGGCCACCATGAGTAAGTAAGCAAACAGCACCGTTGCCAGATCCAAACCCCCGAGTGCCGGGATCATACGACGCAACGGGCCAACCACAGGCTGGGTCGCTTTGACGATAAATTGAGAGAAGGGGTTGTAAAAGTCTGCGCGCGCCCATTGTAGCCAAACGCGTAGCAGCACCACCATGATGTAAAGATCAAACGCGGTGTTGATCAGAAAGGTCATTGCATTCATATCGTTGCCTTAGTGATTAAAATTCTTGTTCCATTTGCTCGGCGCGGCTGACTGCCGCCTGCATGGCCTGTGCCACTATATCGCCAATACCATGTTGGTCGAAAACGCGCAGTGCTTCAGCGGTTGTGCCGCCTTTTGAGGTGACCTGCTCACGCAATTGGCCAATGGTTGTGTCCGTATTGCTGACCACCATTTCTGCCGCGCCTTTTGCGGCTTGCTGAACCAGCTGCCTGGCTTGCTCGTCGCTAAAGCCTTGGCGGATAGCTTCTTGCTGCATCGCCTCCATAAAGCGAAAGAAGTATGCCGGTGCGCTGCCTGCAGCGGCAATCACACCATTCATTTTTGCTTCCTCGTCGACACAGCAGACTTCGCCGACGGCTTCCATCAAGGCGGTGGCATAGCGTTTATCCGCGTCAGTGACTTGGCTCGACGCAAATAACCCGCTCATTCCTTGTCCGACAAGAGACGGTGTATTCGGCATCACACGTACTAGGTTAAGTGTGGTACCTGCCATCTCGCACAGACGGTGAGTACTGATGCCGGCTGCAATTGAGATCACCAATTTTGATGACCAATCGACGGCCGATAAATCGCTTAAAACCTGCGCCATTAATTGTGGCTTGACCGCCAAGACAATGACGTCTGCTGCTTGGCAGGCATGCAAGTTATCACGGGTGGTTTGGATGCCATAATCCGTGCTCAGCACGTCGTCAGGGTGAGCGCTGGGTGATGAGGCCGTTATCGCTTTAGTGGGATAGCCTGCATTCACTAGGCCAGCTATGATAGATCGCGCCATATTACCGGCGCCAATAAAGGTAAGGGAGCGATGGTCCATGAAAAGCGTTCCTGTTGTTCTCGTCATTATTTGGGGTTTATCACGACCGCTTTGTTAGCGATAGTCTCGCGCGCCAAAAATTGCGGTGCCGACACGCACCATGGTGCTACCACACGCAATCGCCGCTTCCATGTCACCACTCATGCCCATCGATAAGGTATCGATATCGGGCGTTTGCTCACTGAGCGCATGAAACGCATTGGATAAAGGTTCAAACGCGGCGCATTGTCGCTGATAGTCCGTCTCAGGCTGTGGAATAGACATCAATCCTCTGACATTCAGGCCGGGTAGGGCTCGGATATCTTCAATGAGGGCGATGGCGTTATCCACGGATAAGCCCGACTTTGATGCCTCGCCACTGGTATTGACTTGTACCAGGACATTGAGCGGCGGTAAATGGGTCGGACGCTGCTCGCTCAGGCGTTTAGCAATCTTCAACCGATCGACAGAATGCACCCAGTCAAAGTGCTCTGCAATTAACCGTGTTTTGTTGGACTGAATGGGACCAATAAAGTGCCATTCGATTGGTGCCGCGGGGGGATGCTCGGCAAAATACTCGACCTTTTCCACCCCTTCTTGCACGTAATTTTCCCCAAACGCCCGTTGCCCCGCGGCGATAGCATCTGCGATCGCCTCGATAGGCTTGGTTTTGCTGACTGCAATTAATTGCACTGAGTCGGAGAGTCGGCCGCATTTTTGGCTTGCGTGGTCTATCCGTTCCCTGACCTGTTGAATATTGTTCTTAATATGACACATACCGGATTCTGCAAGGAAAATGAATGGATATTAATGAGCTACTTGCGTTTAGTGTAAAGCATCGCGCGTCAGATCTACATCTTTCTGCGGGGGTGTCGCCTATGGTGCGGGTAGATGGCGATATGCGCAAGCTTAGTCTGCCACCGCTGAGCCACCAAGCCGTGCGGGAACTGGTACTGGCAGTGATGGGCCCTGAGCAGCAGCATGTTTTTGACAACACATGGGAAGTCGACTTTTCCTTTGAACTAAACTCGGTGGCGCGTTTTCGCGTCAATGCGTTCCACCAGCTACATGGTTGTGCGGCGGTCTTTCGTGTGGTGCCCACCGCCGTACCAAGGCTAGAGGATTTATCCGCGCCGCCACTTTTCAGTGAGCTGGCTTTGCTACATCAAGGTTTGGTGTTGGTGACTGGGCCGACAGGCTCGGGGAAGTCGACCACACTGGCGGCGATGATTGCGCAGATTAACCATCACCAACAAAAGCATATTCTGACTATCGAAGATCCGATTGAATTTATCCATCCGTCCGAGCAAAGCTTGGTGAACCAGCGCGAGGTCAAGCGTGATACGCAGTCTTTTCAGCAAGCCTTGCGCTCAGCGCTGCGTGAAGACCCAGATGTGATATTAGTGGGCGAGCTACGTGACTTAGAAACCATCCGTCTAGCGTTAACCGCGGCAGAGACCGGGCACTTGGTGTTTGCGACCTTGCACACCGCTAGCGCAGCGAAAAGTGTCGATCGTATCATTGATGTATTTCCCGGCAGCGATAAGCCCTTGGTGCGCTCGATGCTGTCGTCCTCACTGCGGGCGGTGATTTCTCAACAACTGGTCAAAAGCACCCAAGGTCAGCGTGTTGCTGCTTATGAAATTATGACGGTGACATCAGCGGTTTGTAACTTGATCCGAGAGGATAGAGTGGCGCAAATCGCCTCCATGATGCAAACCGGTACCGTGCATGGTATGCAGACGATGGCGCAAGCGATGGCCCAGCTCGAGAAACAAGGGGTGATTGCACCGCAGGCGGCGATCTCGCCCAGTTAATCTGTGTACTGACGCTCGAACCAGCTTTCGATAATCACCACCGCAGATTGGGCGTCGACGGCGCCTTTGCCTAGGGCTTTATAACCACCACGAGCAAAAAGATCCGCACGCGCTTCACGGGTAGACAGGCGTTCATCGTGCAGCTCGACGGGGTAGCCGAAACGCCCGTGTAGGCGGTTGGCAAATTTCTTTGCTCTCGGTGTGATGGTCTCTAACGGTTGACCGTTTAAGTCGAGCGGCAAGCCCACCACCAGATAATCGGGTTGCCAGTCTTTGAGTATGGCTTCGATATCATCCCAGTTTGGGATCCCGTCTCTCGCTTTTAAGGCGCACAAAGGGCGAGCGGTGCCGGTTAGTGATTGGCCAATGGCGACGCCAATGCTCTTGACGCCGTAATCAAATCCAATAATGGTCTGTGCGTTCATGCATGTCCTACTTGTGAAGAAAGGTTTGCCGCGTCGATACCGAGCTGATCGAGCGCTTTTTGCCAGCGTTGGTGAACGGGGGTATCAAAAATGACCTTGGGGTCGGCTTCGAGTGTCAGCCAGCTATTGTCGGCCAATTCCTGCTCAAGCTGGCCCGGCTCCCAGCCGGCATAGCCCAGCGCGACCAGAAATTGCTCTGGCTGTTGCTCGGTGCCGAGAATCGAGAGAATGTCTTTGGAGGTGGTGACCGATAGCTGATCAGACAGCGGAATACTGGTGCCGTACTCACAGGTTGCAGGGTGCAGCACAAAGCCTCTGTCCTCAGAGACGGGGCCACCAAAAAGGACGGGTTGAGATAGGCTCTCTGTGGTAGTCGACAAGGGCAGTTGTCGCTCGACCTCAATTTGATCCAGCATTTTTCCCACTGATAAGTTGATCGGGTGGTTAATCATCAGCCCCATTGCCCCGTCATGGCTGTGCTCACACACATAAATAACGCCATGATGAAAACGGCTATCAGCCATACTGGGCATCGCGATTAAAAAATGATTTTTCAGATCCATATCGCCGTCTCCTGTGGGGGCGCGTACTTTGAGTATGCGCGAAAATTGATGTTTTAGATAATGAAGGCGCAGAGAGCGCCTTCTTTTCTTAGGCGCAGCGTCTAGCAATCGCCTCCATTAACATGTCACCAATAGAAATGTCATACGCGGCATCAATCTCGCGAATACAGGTTGGACTGGTGACATTGATTTCCGTTAATTTGTCGCCTATCACGTCGAGGCCAACAAAGATTAACCCCTTTTCTTTGAGGGTAGGGGCTATGGCGCGCGCGATGGCCCAGTCAGTCTCTGACAGAGGACGTGCTTCGCCGCGACCGCCTGCCGCTAAGTTGCCACGGGTTTCACCCTCAGCGGGGATCCGCGCCAAGCAATAAGGCACGGGCTCTCCATCAACAACCAAAATTCGCTTATCGCCGTTGCTGATATCGGGCACAAAGGTTTGCGCCATGCAAAAACGTTGACCATGTTCGGTAAGGGTTTCGATGATCACACCCAAGTTGGGGTCGCCTTGTTTCACTCGGAAAATCGAGGCGCCGCCCATGCCATCAAGCGGCTTTAAAATCACGTCACCATGTTGTGCTTGGAACGCCCGGATTTCGTCAGCGCGGCGAGTGACCAAGGTGGTGGGCGTGTGCTCTGGGAACCAAGCCGTGTACAGCTTTTCATTGCAGTCGCGTAGGCTCTGTGGCTTATTCACAATCAACACACCGGCCTGCTCAGCGCGTTCGAGCATGTAAGTCGCGTAAATGTACTCGGTATCAAACGGCGGATCTTTGCGCATCAAAATGGCATCAAATTCCTGTAGCGCGAGGGTTTGCGTTTGCTTGATTTGATACCACTGTTCTGGGTTATCCATCACGGTGACGCTGTGAGTGCGGGCATAAGGGTCACCTTGCTGCATCGACATGTCATCCATCTGAATGTAATGCAGGTCCCAGCCGCGCTTTTGTGCTGCCAGCATCATGGCAAACGTGGAGTCTTTTTTCACACTGATGGCTTCAATGGGATCCATCACTATACCTATTTTCATCATTTTTCTCCTGCTTGCCAGTTAACCCAGGTCGCCAAAACGAACCTGCAAGGCCGTGATGGCAGTCAGTGCCGCGGTTTCTGTTCGCAGCACGCGTGGGCCCAATAGGATTTCTTCAAAGTTGTGTTCGCGTGTCATCGCAATCTCGTCATCAGATAACCCGCCCTCCGGGCCAATCAGTAAACGCAGTTTTTGAGGCGCGTCGGGAAGCGTGTTGATAGAGTAGGAGGCACGCGGATGCAGGTTTAGCTTCAAGCCTTCAAACGTCTGCTGACACCATGTATCGAGATTGATCACCGGATTAATGGTAGGGACGACATTACGGCCGCTTTGTTCGCAGGCGCCAATGGCGATTTTTTGCCATTGTTGGCGCTTTTTCTCGAGTCGCTCAGCATTGAGCTTGACGCCGCAGCGAGCTGACAAAAGCGGGGTGATGGTATTCACGCCTAACTCGACCGACTTTTGAATGGTAAATTCCATCTTTTCGCCGCGCGAAATCACTTGGCCTAGTTCAAAGTCAAGTGGTGACTCGACACTGTATGATTCGCGAGCGGTAATGGTGGCAGACACCTGTTTTTTACTCACTTGTGTCAGTGTGGCAGGAAATTGCGCGCCGCTACCATCAAAGAGCAAAATGGGCTGCTCTGCCTGCATACGCAGGACGCGACCGAGATGGTTCGCCGCTTCATCGCTTAAGATCACCGTGCCTTGTTCGGGTAACGGTGCTGGGTGATAAATTCGAGGAATTCGCATTGTGCTCGTGTTCCATGTTCAAGTCGCCCTCAGTGTAACATGACCAAAGGGACGATAGGCTCTGTCACTACTATGGGGACGAGGGACGAAAAAGCAAACTATTCTGATCCTTCACCACTGCGTGTTAGTGGCTGTTGGCAACGGTTGCAGCGATAGATGGCTTGGCCGCGTTGTATTTTATTGTGACGGCGAATGGATAAGGCGACAGGCCCGCAATCACAGTAGTAAGCAAAGGTTTTACCCTGCACGGCGCTGATATCA
Organism: Salinivibrio sp. SS3; assembly: GCF_001722105.1. Classification (NCBI taxonomy): domain Bacteria; kingdom Pseudomonadati; phylum Pseudomonadota; class Gammaproteobacteria; order Vibrionales; family Vibrionaceae; genus Salinivibrio; species Salinivibrio sp. SS3. The sequence goes on from NZ_MEBQ01000017.1 coordinate 13,816, forward strand.
AGCTGGTGGGTGGTATTGGCAGGGGCGTTAAAGACCTGGGTCATCAACGAACGCCACTCAGGACCATGCGGTTTCACCCGACCATGTAACGCAAAGGTGACCAAATGACAGACTTCATGAGGGATCACTTCGTCAAAAAAGGTGTCTGGTGCTTGTTGCAAAAGAACAGGGTTAAACCGGACGCGCCATTGTGCTGGATGCGCAGTACCGGCAGACTTGCCCCGCAGTGTAAAGCCAACCACGGGGTAGGTCAGCTGGGTGCCCAATTGCTGGTTAGCCACATCAATACATTGCTGGGCGCGTGAGAGCGCTGCCTGTTGTAATGCATGAGCGGATTTTTCTGGGGTGTCATAAGCACAAGACATAAGTGGTCGTCCTTGCTGCGATCAAAAAGGGAAGCCGAAGCTTCCCTTAAAAGCACTGAGTCGCCTAAGGTTACCCGAGCTTGGCAAAGTCGCGCAACAGCTCCGCTTTGTCGGTTTTCTCCCAAGGGAAGATGTCGCGACCAAAGTGGCCATACGCAGCCGTTTGCTTATAGATAGGCTGTAACAAATCCAGCATTTCTTGCAAACCATACGGGCGTAAGTCGAAGTGCTCACGTACCGCTTTAATGATCACCGCTGGTGCGACTTTTTCAGTGCCGAAGGTCTCGACCATGATGGACGTCGGCTCGGCGACGCCAATCGCGTAAGACAGTTGAATTTCACAACGGTCGGCAAGGCCTGCGGCAACAATGTTTTTGGCCACATAGCGCGCGGCGTAAGCGGCAGAGCGATCCACTTTTGAGGGATCTTTTCCTGAGAACGCCCCGCCACCGTGACGGGCTGCCCCGCCATAGGTGTCAACAATGATCTTACGGCCTGTCAAACCACAATCGCCCATCGGCCCGCCAATCACAAACCGACCCGTTGGGTTAATGAAATACTTGGTGTCTTTGGTCAGCCATTCCGCCGGCAACACAGGCTTGATGATTTCTTCCATCACCGCCTCGCGCAGATCCTCAGTTGAAATACTGTCGCAATGCTGTGTAGAGAGCACGACGGCATCAATACCGGCAATTTTGCCGTTGTCATACGCAAAGGTGACCTGGCTTTTCGCATCTGGGCGTAACCAGTCTAAGGTGCCATCTTTGCGCACTTGCGCTTGGCGCTCCACCAAACGGTGTGAATAGGTAATAGGAGCTGGCATCAGCACATTGGTCTCATTGGTGGCAAAGCCGAACATGATCCCTTGGTCGCCAGCGCCCTGATCTTTCGGGTCGGCGCGATCAACCCCTTGGTTGATGTCTGGGGATTGTTTACCAATGGTATTCAATACCGCGCAAGAGTTGGCATCAAAGCCCATATCAGAGTGGATATAGCCAATATCTTGAACGGTTTGACGAGTAAGCTCTTCGATATCGACCCATGCCGAGGTCGTCACTTCCCCGCCTACCATTACCATGCCAGTTTTAACATAGGTTTCGCAGGCGACGCGTGCTTTGGGGTCTTGCTCAAGGATGGCATCCAAAACAGCATCAGAAATCTGATCTGCGATTTTATCAGGATGGCCTTCAGAGACGGACTCTGAGGTAAACAGGTGCTTAGCCATGTGACACTCTCATTGATTATCGGGGAAACTGACGATACGTATTAACGCGCACCGCCGATCAACTCAGATGTTTTAACTTCTAGACGTCTATTTTATTCGCAATTGTGATAAACGCAAGTCAGATGATGCATATGGGTGTCTTAAGGTATAGCAAAATTGGCTGAGATGCGCTTACACCGCGTGGGATACTGGCTGTGGCTTCACTGACCTCCATGATGAGGGAATCGCCTCTTGCAGCCAGTGCACCAGTGATTCGACACGCAGAGGAAGGCGGCCAGCGCTGCAGTAAAGACGCAACGGAATAGGTGCTGAGGCCCAGTTAGGCAAGCAGCGTATAATTCTATCAGGATGATGGTGTTGATAACCCGTGGCGCTCCAGATCGGTAGCAATCCAACGCCCTGCCCATCGGCGATAGCATCCAATTGAATGGCTATCATATCGCAATTAAAGCGGCTAGGCATGGCGCTTAAGTGGTAGGTATTGTCGTGGTCATAAAGCGTTAACCCTTGTCGACGTAGGGCAAAGACATCGAGCCAAGGGTGTTCATCGAGCAGGCTAGGATGCGTAAACGGGCCATATTGGCTGACATAGTCTGGTGCCGCGTAAATACCATATTGCCAGTGGCCAAGCTGATATGAGCGGCAATTGACCGGTAACATGATGTCTCCTGCCCAGATGATAAGATCGGCCGACTGAATACGTTGTGCACTGACTTCGCTTGTTAATGTGATGGATACTTTGGGATGCTCAGCGAGAAAACGACTGATCAATGGAGCCGCCCAGCCGCGCATCATTCCGGGGTGGCAAATCACTTCTATCGGCCCTTGAAGGTGGTTATTTAAATCCTGTATGGCCTCTTCACTTCTTTCTGCTAAATCAATAATTTGATGACAGTATCGCGCAAATATCGCGCCCGCTTTGGTTAAGACCAGTCTATTACCTTGTCTTTGCGTTAAAGGTTGTCCTAGGTCGGCTTCAAGTTGAGCTAAGCGACGACTCACCGTTGACTTGGGTTGACCTAATGCCTTAGCGGCGGCCGTGAGGCTTTGATGATGACACAAAGCCGCAAACGAACGGATCGAAGATAAATCCTGCATAACTTTCCTTTTAACGCCAGTAAGACGTCACATCAGCTGTCCAGAAGGAGAGAAATTACCTCGTTCAATAAATGGAACGAGATGTTCCCTTTATGGGGCTAGGCGTCCGTGTATCTATGTGAATAATTCTCAATAAACAAATGATAATTATTATCACAAAATGGAGTTGATTATGTCCAGTTGTCTTCGTCCCGTTGTTATCGGGATGGTATTAGCCGGTATACCTGTGAGTGCCATTCATGCGGCAGAAGCAGGTGATCAAAATACGGAAACCATGGTGATCACTGCCTCTGGGTTTGAACAAGCCACGGCAAAGGCGCCAGCGAGTATCAGTGTGATTAGCCGTGACCAACTTGAAGATCGTTATTATCGCGACGTCACAGACGCCTTAAAACGTATTCCAGGTGTCGTGGTCACAGGGGGCGGTGATACTCAGGATATCAGTATTCGTGGAATGGGTTCCAAGTATACCCTGATGCTGGTGGACGGAAAGCGTATGACGAGCCGGGAGACTCGTCCGAATAGCGATGGCCCTGGCATTGAGCAAGGCTGGTTACCTCCTCTTCAAGCGATTGAACGTATCGAGGTGATTCGGGGGCCGATGTCGACCTTGTATGGCTCTGACGCCATCGGTGGGGTGATTAATATTATTACCCGTCGTGAACAACATGAATGGCATGGCAATGTGCAATTAAGCACCTTACTGCAAGAAAAACGCGCATCAGGCGATGAACAAAGTGCCAATTTTTACCTTTCTGGCGCCCTAAGCGATAAGCTTGGGATGACGGTATCGGGCCAAACGGTTCAACGTCAAGAAGACGACATTACTTTCGGTTACGAGGATAAATCTTTACGTAGTCTTTCTACCTCGTTGACCTATGATGCCAGCGATTTTCAACAATGGACCCTGGACTTAGGCGCGAGCTCGCAAGAGCGCAATGGCCAAATGGGTAAAACCGTGCCGACCGATGATAGCCAGTGTCGAGGCAGTTGTGAAAACAGCAATAATGAATATCGGCGACAATCAATCGCCCTTGGGCATGAAGGGCATTGGACATGGGGCTGGTCAGATTCACACTTACAGTACGAGCAAAGCCGGAATAAAAGTCGTGAAATGACGATTAAGAACACCGAGTTTAAAACCCGTCTCATTCGCGATTTTGAAACACACACTTTGACGGTTGGTGGCTCAGTGAACAAAGCGAAGTTGGAGGACTTTACCTCTAATAAAGCGTCGAGCCAAACTGAGATTGACAATACACAAGCGGCTTTATTTGTCGAAGATGAGTGGCGTGTGATTGAGCCATTTAGTCTGACCCTCGGCTTACGTGTTGATCATGATGAAAACTACGACTACCACGCCAGCCCGCGTGTGTACGGTGTGTATCAACTCAATAGCAACTGGGTGGTGAAAGGCGGCGTGGCTACTGGGTTCCGTTCACCACAACTGCGCGAAATTGCCCCGAATTGGGCGCAAGTGAGTCGCGGGGGAAATATCTACGGCAACCCCGATTTGGAGCCTGAAACCTCTGTTAACTCAGAAGTCAGTATCAACTACCAAAGCGATACGGGGATCAGTGGATCGTTAACCGCATTCCATAATGACTTTGAAGATAAGATCACCCGAGTGACTTGCCCAACCTCGGTGTGCACGGATGGCCCCAACCAGTTTGGCTCAGATCCAACCTATCGGATTAATGTGGACGAAGCGGTCACTCAAGGGGTTGAAGCGAGCCTATTCGTGCCAGTCACGGAGACGGTCGACGTGAGTGCCAGCTATACCTATACCGATTCAGAGCAAAAAACCGGTGACTATAAGGGGCAGCCTTTGACGCAAATCCCCCAGCAGCTCGCGTATGGCGAAGTTAATTGGCAAGCCACTGAGAGGTTGCGTCCTTGGGTGAGCGCGACCTACCGTGGCGAAGAAATGGATCCTGTGACAGGTCCATCTTCTCGCAGCAATATAGAGCCAAGTTACACCTTGGTGGATGCCGGGATGAACTACCAGCTCAGCGATGCCATTGAACTGCAAGGCGCGGTTTATAACCTATTGGATAAAACGCGTGAGTATGAAGACTACGGCTATATCAGTGATGAACGCCGCTATTGGTTAGGACTGAATATCAGCTTCTAACTCGTGATAAAAGGAGCCATGCCACTTTATAGAGTGGCACAACCCTAACACGGCCACGCCCGTCTCGGACTTTACCGGACGGGCGTTTTTTTGCTGCATTTTATTCCCTGCTAGCGTGAGAAGAGTCACACAACACGTGCGTCTTTTACGTGCTTGAGATACACTGTGCGTCATCGTTAAACGAGCACCGATGGACATGGCATTAAGAGTCGCAATTAATGGATTTGGTCGTATAGGGCGCAGTGTATTGCGAGCCCTGTATGAGAGTGGCAAGCACGATCGCATTCAAGTGGTCGCGATTAATGAGCTCGCAGAGCCAGAGGCGATGGCGCATCTGCTGCAATATGACTCAAGCCATGGTCGGTTCGGCTGGCCGGTTTCCTATAACCAAGAACACTTGTTTGTCGCCACCGACAGCATTCGTCTGCTTCACTTACCGGAACTTCAGCTTTTACCTTGGCGCGACCTTGATGTGGATATTGTCTTGGACTGCACGGGCAAATTTGGTACGCGTCAAGATGGGGAGGCCCATATTGCTGCGGGCGCTAAAAAAGTCCTTTTCTCTCACCCCGCCAGCCAAGACGTGGATAGAACCGTTATTTACGGGGTCAATCATGATGCATTGACCGCCGATGACCGTATTGTTTCCAATGGTTCTTGTACCACTAATTGTATCGTCCCGGTGATCAAAGCCTTGGACGAACACTTTGGGATTGAGTCCGGCACCATCACCACCATTCATTCTTCAATGAATGACCAGCAGGTGATTGATGCGTATCACTCTGATCTGCGCCGCACACGTACTGCCAGCCAGTCTATTATTCCAGTGGATACCAAACTCCATGTTGGAATTGGTAGGATTTTTCCGAAATTTTCTGACAAATTTGAGGCGATCTCGGTCCGTGTGCCGACGATAAACGTGACAGCGATGGATTTAAGTGTCACTGTACGTACTAAAGTGAAAGTTAATGACGTAAATCAAGCTCTGCAGACGGCATCTCGATGTACATTAGACGGTATACTGGATTATACCGAAGCGCCCTTGGTATCGATTGACTTTAACCACGACTCGCACAGCGCCATTGTCGATGGATCGCAAACACGGGTCAGTGATCACCAGCTGATTAAAACGCTGGTTTGGTGTGATAACGAGTGGGGCTTTGCCAACCGAATGTTAGATACCACACTTGCCATGGCGTAATAGACGCAAGCGTGGGTGGGGTGTTGCCCTGATTAAATCAGTTTCAATTTGCAACCTTATAGCGAGGACCATATGTCTGTAATTAAGATGACTGACTTAGATCTTGCCGGAAAGCGTGTGTTTATCCGTGCTGATCTGAACGTGCCTGTAAAAGACGGTAAAGTGACCTCTGATGCACGTATTTTGGCATCATTGCCTACGATTAAGCACTGCTTAGAAGCCGGTGCAAAAGTCATGGTGACCTCTCACCTCGGCCGCCCTGAAGAAGGCCAGCCTGAAGATCAGTATTCACTGCAGCCAGTAGTGAACTACCTAGATGACGCACTTGATTGTCAGGTCAGCCTCGCGAAAGACTATCTAGACGGCCTTGAGCTTAACGCCGGTGAGCTGGTGGTGCTTGAGAACGTTCGCTTCAACAAAGGCGAGAAGAAGAACGACGAAGCGCTGTCTAAAAAGTACGCGGCACTGTGCGATATTTTTGTGATGGACGCATTTGGTACGGCTCACCGCGCCCAAGCCTCAACTCATGGTGTGGGCACGTATGCGCCTGTGGCTTGCGCTGGCCCATTGCTGGCTAACGAGCTTGAGGCATTAGGCAAAGCGATGGACAACCCGGCACGCCCAATGGTGGCGATTGTGGGTGGTTCAAAAGTGTCTACCAAGCTGACGGTACTGAAATCACTGTCAACCGTGGCAGACCAACTGGTTGTCGGTGGTGGTATCGCCAACACCTTTATCGCCGCTGACGGTCACAATGTTGGTAAGTCGCTGTATGAGGCGGACTTAGTCGACACGGCGAAATCTCTAATGGAAGAGTGCCATATTCCTGTTGCCACCGACGTGGCGTGTGCGAAGGCATTTGATGAAAACGCGGAAGCAGAGATCAAGCGCGTTGAAGATGTGCAAGACGACGATATGATTTTTGACCTCGGTCCTGAATCAACCCAAGCGTTGGCGGACATTTTGAAAAATGCCAAAACCATTCTGTGGAATGGCCCTGTTGGCGTGTTTGAGTTTAAGAACTTTGAAGCGGGCACGGCAGGCATTTCAAAAGCGATCGCGGAGTCTGAAGGCTTCTCTGTTGCGGGTGGCGGCGATACCCTCGCAGCGATTGATAAGTTTGGTATCCAAGCTGATGTGTCTTACATCTCAACCGGTGGCGGTGCGTTCCTAGAGTTTGTTGAAGGCAAGCCTCTACCTGCGGTAGAAATGCTGGAAGCACGTGCGAAAGACGCATAAACCAGATAATAAAACGGGAGTGACATCTCCCGTTCTTGCTTTCGTTTGACTACAATAGGCCGAGTCGTAAACGATTGCACCCGATTGATAAAGGTGCCTCAGGCATCTTTACTCAGTTCAGCAAAGACAACCCGAGTGAATAGGACAAGAGCCATGTCTAAAGTTTTTGATTTTGTAAAACCTGGCGTTATCTTTGGCGATGACGTTCAGAAAGTATTTGAAGTTGCCAAAGAGAACAAGTTTGCATTGCCTGCAGTCAACGTCGTTAACACTGACTCAATCAACGCAGTGATGGAAGCCGCGGCGAAAGTAAAAGCGCCAGTGGTTATCCAGTTCTCTAACGGTGGTGCGGGTTTCTTCCCGGGCAAAGGTCTGAAACTAGAAGGCCAAGAAGCGCAAATTAAAGGCGCTGTTGCCGGTGCGAAATACGTTCACGCGATGGCTGAAGTCTACGGTGTGCCTGTGATCATGCACACTGACCACGCAGCGAAGAAACTACTGCCGTGGATTGATGGCCTACTTGACGCGGGTGAAGCCTTCTTCAAAGAGCACGGCAAACCGCTTTTCTCTTCTCATATGATTGACCTGTCTGAAGAGTCGCTTGAAGAGAACATGGAAATCTGTGCCGAATATCTTGCGCGCATGGACAAAATGGGCATGACGCTAGAAATCGAACTGGGTATTACGGGTGGTGAAGAAGACGGCGTGGATAACAGCGATGTTGATACAGCTGATCTTTACACCAAGCCAGAAGAAGTGGCTTACGCATACGAAAAACTGTCAGCCATTAGCCACCGTTTCACCATTGCTGCGTCATTCGGTAACGTACACGGTGTTTACAAACCAGGTAACGTGGTACTTAAGCCAGAAATCCTACGTGAATCACAGGCTTACTGCTCAGAGAAATTTGGTCTACCGACCAATGGTCTGAACTTCGTCTTCCATGGCGGCTCGGGTTCTTCTGAAGCACAAATTCAAGAATCCATTGGCTACGGTGTGATCAAAATGAACATCGATACCGATACTCAGTGGGCGACTTGGGATGGTATTCGTCAGTATTACCAAGACAACGAAGGCTACCTACAAACTCAAATCGGTAACCCGAAAGGTGACGATCAACCTAACAAAAAATTCTATGACCCACGCGTTTGGCTGCGTAAAGGGCAGGAGTCGATGGTTGCGCGCCTTGAGCAAGCTTTCAAAGACCTCAACGCAGTTGACGTCCTGTAAACGTCACAACAGTGTTGAATGTAAAAGCCCGCCACTTGGCGGGTTTTTTTATATCTTCGTGATACTGACTCGTATCATTGCGGAGACATTTCGCGTGAATGAGATAGACAGCGACCAGTAAAAGGCTGTTAACATAGAGTTACCGTTTATCCCAACTTGAAGAGGGAAAGTGAATGAGTGAGGAAAACACAATGGTAGAGGGTGCTAAATGGGCACAGACTTGGTTGATGGATAATCAAGATCTGTTGACGCAGTACGGGGTGAACATTATTTCTGCGCTACTGATCTTGGTGATTGGTAACCTTGTGATCAAAGGTTTGGCCAACTCCATGGCGGGGGTGATGCGTAAGCGCAACATGGATAACGCGGTGGTGGAATTTCTCCACGGCCTCGTGCGTTACTTGTTGTTTGTGATCGTCTTGATTGCCGCGCTGAGCCGTGTGGGTGTACAAACGGCGTCTGTGATTGCCATCTTAGGTGCCGCAGGTTTAGCCGTGGGTCTGGCTTTGCAAGGCTCGTTGGCAAACTTTGCCGCCGGGGTATTAATCGTGATGTTCCGTCCGTTCAAATCGGGCGATTACGTCGAATTGGCCGGAGTCGCGGGCTCTGTTGAGTCCATTCAAGTGTTCTCTACGGTGCTCACTACCCCGGATAACAAAATGGTGGTGGTGCCAAATGGGTCGGTGATCAGCAGCCCAATCACTAACTATTCCAAGCATGCCACACGCCGTGTTGACTTGACGATTGGCGTCGCGTACAGCGCGGATTTAAAGAAAACCAAAACGGTGTTGATGGATATTCTGACCCAACATCCCTTGATTCTGAAAGATCCTGAACCCAATGTGGCGGTGATGACGTTAGCCGACTCATCGGTCAATTTTGTGGTGCGCCCTTGGGTGAAAACAGAAGACTACTGGAGCGTTTACTTTGAGCTGCTGCCAACCATCAAAGAAGCGCTGGACGAACATGGTATTGAAATTCCATTCCCGCAAATGAGTGTTCACGTCGAGCGCAGCGAGCGCCAAGCATAACCTCACGGTCGGTGATAGCCATTATGGATGCGGCAGCGTGGCCGCATCCCTGTTTTTTAACTTGCCAGTAAACGTGCGTAAAGGCCGAGTGCGAGCTTACCGGCCACGAATAACATCATACTCGCCATGAGTAGATCGAGCAGTCGCCGGATTGAGGGAGTGGATAGCCACGGTGACAAGCGTGCGGCCCCTGCCGATAAGCCGTAAAACCAAAGGCACGATCCCATTAGGGCCCCAACAGTAAAAGCGACGCGTTCATCGAACGCAAATTGGCCACCAATTGCACCCAACACCACCACGGTATCGAGATACACATGCGGATTGAGCAAGGTCACCGCCAAGGCGCCAATGATCACTGCGCGGCGGCCTCGACTCATGGTGGGGGCTTCCATTGACGCCTCTTGGTTGTGTTGACGTGCGCTCTGGATAAACTGCCACGCGTAGACACTCAAAAAGCCGATCCCTGCGAGCGTGATGGTATTGAGCAGTATAGGGTAACTTGCCAATAAGGCCCCTCCGCCAAAAATCCCACTTGAGATCAAGATGATATCGCAGATAAAGCAGATCGACGCTGTGGTCATATGGTGTTCACGGCTGATACCTTGGTTAATCACATACGCATTTTGCGCGCCAATGGGAATAATCATGGTCAGGCTCAAGCCTAAGCCCTGAAGGGCGACTAAAAAACTGCTCACGGTCTATTCCTTTTTCTCGTGTTATCCCCTCACTTTAAGCACAGAGACGCGTAAAGGGAATCGAATTTTCTTCATCATTGAAAGGATGCAAGCGCAGGGCGACAAGTCACCGGTCACCATCAGCTTGGTGTGGCGTCATCAATGGCGCTGTTGATGTTTTGACATAAATCTGACGCAAGCGAGTGAGTCTTTTGCTGAAAAAAGAGTCTGACCTATAACCTCATGATAATTTGAATCCATGAAAGGAGAGAGAATGTGTAAGTTTAAAGCAATGCTTTGCCTGACTAGCGCCTTGGTGACAGCACCAGCCGCGATGGCCAATATTGATTTTCCGCATCTGGACATTACCGGTGTTGGGGAAGTGACGGCTGCGCCTGATATGGCCACGATTGATGTGGGGGTGGTGACCGAGCGAAAAACGGCAAAAGCGGCAAAAGCCGCATCCGACAAAGCGGTCACGGCGTTTATCAATCGGCTGTCGGCACAAGGGGTAAAGCGCGAGCAAATCGAGAGTGCGCATATTCAGCTGTCACCGCGTTATCAACACGTCAAAGACAAAGCGCCTGAGCTGACTGGCTACCGTGCTGAGCGCCAGGTTACCGTGACACTTAACCAGCTCGATAAGTTGAATGCAGTGTTAGATGGGGCGCTAGGCGAGGGGATTAACCGAATCCGACAAGTACAGCTAACCAGTAGTGACCAGTCGGCATTGAAAGATAAAGCGCGTGAGGCGGCGGTCAATGATGCCAAAGAAAAAGCCGAGGCACTCGCGAAAAGTTTGGATATGCGTCTCGATGGCGTCTGGCAAATTCGCTATCGGTCCAGCAATCCACGCCCTGTGATGATGAATGCCGAGATACGCAGCGGCAGCGCCGATGTCGCCGCAAGCTATCAAGATGCGACCATGCAGGTGCGTGATCAGGTTGATATTATTTTCCGTCTTGATGACTAATCGCCTTGTCGACCACCGTGATCAAAAAAGGACGCAGATGCGCCCTTTTTTACCATTGACTCGTTGTTTGAATTTTATGCCGTTGGATTGATAGGTTTGCCATCGGCATCGGTAGCTTCACCGTCTTGCTTGCCATTACGGCGCGCCAGACGTTGCTCCCAATAATCGGCATTTTTGATGCCAAGCTTAACGGGATCGAAGGTGTAGGTTTCTACCCCTCTAGCCTGTTGCTCTTCATAATCTTTTAGCGCCTTAAGGGCTGGCTTAGAGATAAAGAAGATGATGATGATGCCAACAATGTTTAACCACGCCATCAAACCCACACCGGCATCACCAAACGCCCAAGCGAGGTTAGCACTCCGCACACAGCCGTAGAACACGGCGGACATTAGCACCACTTTCAGCGCAAACATCATTCCTGGCACCTTGATAGTGCGACGCAGGTACGCAATGTTGGTTTCGGCAATGTAGTAGTAGGCCAAAATGGTGGTAAAGGCGAAGAAAAAGAGTGCAAAGGCGATAAAGGGTTTACCCAAGCCAGGCATCGCCGCTTCAATCGCCAGCTGAGTAAACTCAGGGCTGTTTGCCGCGACCGAAGATGCCAAGTTTTGCACGATATAGGCTTCACCCGGACCATGGACATTGTAAGCACCGGTGATGATGATCATAAACGCGGTTGCCGAGCAAACCAGCAAGGTATCGATGTAAACCGAGAAGGATTGCACTAAGCCTTGTTGAGCTGGGTGGTCAACGTTGGCGGCCGCCGCCGCGTGTGGACCTGTCCCTTGACCGGCTTCGTTGGAGTAAACACCACGTTTAACCCCCCAACCAATAGCTGCGCCCGCACCTGCCATCGGTGTGAAGGCATCGCCGATGATCATAGAAACCACGGCGGGAATTTCACTGATGTTCAACAGAATGATAACAAACGCAATAATGATGTACGCCAGTGCCATAAAGGGCACCACGATTTGCGTAAAGTGGGCAATACGTTTAACACCACCGAAAATGATGAACCCGAGCACGATAGAGATGAAGGCACCGGTAATCACTTTCGACACTTCAAGTGCACCAAACATGGCGGTATCAACCATGGCGCCAGAGCCAAACGCGGTTTCGACCGCATTACCAATCGCATTGGATTGTACCCCAGGTAGCATTACACCACAGGCGAGTAAGGTCGCGAGCGCGAAGAGGATGGCATACCATTTCTGTCCCATTGCCTTTTCAATGTAATAAGCAGGACCACCACGGAACTCACCATTGTCTTCTTCTTTATAAATTTGTGCCAAGGTTGATTCAGTGTAAGCGGTTGCCGCGCCTAGAAAAGCAACGACCCACATCCAGAATACCGCGCCAGGGCCACCAAAACCGATAGCGGCGGCGACGCCAGCGATATTACCTGTACCGACACGGCCAGAGAGTGATACTGCTAAGGCTTGGAAGGAAGAAATCCCTTTGGTTGAGCTTTTCCCTGAAAAGAGGAGTCGCCACATTTCGGAGAAGTGACGGATTTGAACAAAGCGCGTCAGTATGGAGTAAAACAGTCCCGCACCCAAACAGGTGTAAATCAGAACCGGACTCCATATGATGCTATTTAAGAAATCGACAAACGATTGCATAGTGAGTTCCTTCTACTGTGTTTGCATCATGTTTTGTTGTTATCGCGAATAGCATCTTAAACTGATTTTCAGTTCAATTGTTAATATTTTGTGTCTTTATATTGCACGATGTGTGAATCTGATCGTTTTGTGCTCAACAAAATGGACGCCGATAGCGAAAAAAAGGAGGCCTTTACGGGCCTCCTTGAGTAATTCCTTATATATCAGCGAGTCAGTCAGGCTGATAGGTGTCTAGTTCTATTTGCGTTTTTTTGGCTTTTTGACTTTGCTCGAGTTTTTAACGCTTTGCTTCTTTTTTTTCTTCTTGTGCTCTGCTTTTTTATGTTTAGGCTTCAAGCCATCAATGGTTCGCTCTTTAATCTCTTCATCCATGTAGCGCGTGATCCTATCCATCATCGGTTGATCATGGGCTTCGACCAGTGAAATGGCAGAGCCTTTCTTGCCTGCGCGCGCCGTGCGACCAATACGGTGCAGATAGACATCAGCCGTGCGTGGGAGATCATAGTTGATCACATGGGTAATATCTGGGACATCAATACCGCGTGCCGCGACATCCGTGGCCAGTAGGACCTTCACCTTTCCTTCGCTAAACCGGTTAATGGCATTGTTACGTTTCGCTTGTTGCATTTCACCTTGGATCCAGGCGCAATCCAGTTTTTGTGACTGCATATAATCACGAAGCTCCGCCAAGCGTTCACGTGTTTTAATAAATACAATCGCGCGCTCTGCCTGTTCGCTGACAATCGCTTTTAGCAAGGCGCGCTTGTGGTCAAGATCATCACAGCGGTGATACCACTGGGTGATTTTTTTACGCTCGCGGCGTGGCGGTGTCACATCCACCAGCTCAGGGTTATCTAGCAGATCCTCGGTAAAGCCTGCTACCCCGCGCCCTTCTAGTGTGGCGGAGAAGAGCATGGTCTGACGGCGGCGCTGGCACTCATCAGAGAGTCGATTGACCGCATTCGCAAACCCCATATCCAGCATCCGGTCTGCTTCATCTAAGATCAGGCATTCAACGGCGCGGCAATCGAATCGCTCAGCTTCAATGTACTCCATCAAACGGCCAGGCGTTGCCACCACAATATCCTGTGTTTTACCCAGCTGCTCCGCGTGCTCTTGGTATGAAATCCCGCCGGTGATGGTGAATATCTTAAGACTGGTATTTTTCGCTAATGCGCGCGCTTCATCAGCTACCTGAATGGCTAACTCACGCGTGGGGGTGAGAACCAGTACGCGACCTGGCCCGGGTTTTTGCCGCGGAAAGTCGAGTAAGTGCTGCAACATGGGCAGCAAAAAAGCCGCCGTTTTGCCGGTTCCCGTTGGCGCGGAGGCAAGGATGTCACGTCCATCCATACCGTGGGGGATAACCTCAGATTGGATCAGCGTAGGGCGCTGATAGCCCATATCGTCAAGTGCACTGAGCAGTTCTGGATCCAGCTCGAGTTCGGCAAAGCTTCGCACAGGTAATTCTCCAAGGATAGTTAAGCGCGGTATTATAGACGCAAATAGTGTAAATGGGCAGCGCGCCCAAGGCCAATGATAGCGAGGCGCTGCTCGATTTGGCTTACGAGAGTTTAAGGTAAAATGCTCGCGTCAGATCGGCAAAAGCCTGCGTGTAGGTGCCATCTTGCTCGCGCACCGCGATCGTATCAGATCTGACCGCGCCCGTCGTCGGGCTTAGCGTGAATAATACGCGAGAGGGGGCTTTTTCCGGTGTGGCGCTGACCAACATGTGGCGGTGTAAAAAAAGCCCTTGTGCTTGTGCATCTTCAATGAATGCATTGGCTTCTTTGGTGGGCAAAATCAGATCCGCACACCCTGTGGGGGCGAGTAACCGCTTTAGACAGGCAATAAGCGCGGGATGGCTTAAGGTACTGGCATGTCTGGCAACGGCCCGTTGTGGGTTGCTTGAAAGCGCACCACTGGTGAAATAAGGGGGATTGCAGACAATATGTTGCCACTGTTCGCGACACGCAAAGTCGTTAATATCACCGTGGTGCAATTGGATTTGCGCGGCAAACCGTGACGCTCTCACATTTAACGTGGCGCAGTGAAAGGCGGACGGATCGAACTCGACCGCCGTCAGCGATAGATGAGCAAAACGTTGTGCTAACATCAGCGCTAACAAACCGGTTCCTGTCCCGATGTCCAAGCTGTTGCTCGCCGTCCCAGGCTGAGCCCAAGCGCCTAGCAGTACACCATCTGTACTGACTTTCATGCCACAATTGCCGTGGTCGATAACAAATTGTTTAAAGCGAAATTGGCTCATGTGTCCTGCACTCTGGCGACGTAGTGGCATCAAGAGTTAGCATTTTTGTCTTTTGTGTAACCACTATGTTATCGATATTGATCGTTAAAAAATACCATGGATAACATGATAGATAGTTTATTGAGCTGATTGTTATTGCTAAAGCAGAAGATCACAAGGTTTTTTGTCAATGCCTTTACTGTGACTATGAACTTCTTCATTATTCTGCGCTCTGCCCATCGTCTGAAACAAAATATTATAAATGAGCGTTTCAGCTGGGTGAAACATTATTGATTGCAAACACTATCTTCAAGCTGTAGGTATACATCGTGACTAAACGTTTAAAATTAGTAGATATTTTAGCGTTAGGTTTTATGACCTTTGCCTTTTTCTTAGGCGCTGGAAATATAATCTTTCCCCCACAAGCTGGCATGTTAGCTGGTGATCATTACACCGCCGCGATGATCGGATTTTTGATCACCGCGGTCGGTCTTCCTTTAATCGGTATCATTGCGGTTGCGGTCGCAGGCGGCGGCTGGAAAGGCCTGACCCGTGATCTGCCAACGGGTGTCGCGACACTGATGGCCGTGCTGATTTTTATCATTATTGGCCCTGCTTTTGCCGCCCCTCGCGCCGGACTGGTTGCCTATGAAATTGGTTTTAAACCTTTTTTATCTGCGCCAGGACAGTTAGAGCTGGGCGCTTTCTCTGTGGTCTTTTTTGCCGTCGCGATGTTTTTCTCGCTATCTCAAGGCAAACTGATTGATACCATCGGTAAGTTCTTGACGCCCCTGCTCTTCGCGGCGCTCGCGATTTTGGCTATCGCAGTGATCATCAATCCTCAAGGCGACGTGGTGGCCGCGCAGGGTAGCTATGTTGAAAACGCGCTGACAACCGGCTTTTTGGAAGGTTATAACACCATGGATACCTTTGCGGCCTTGATGTTCGGCATGTTGATTGTCGATGTGATCCGCAAAAAAGGTATCGAAGACAATAAAGCAACCTGCATGTACCTGATTTACGCCGGTATTATCGCCGCGGCTGGATTGGCGTTTGTGTACGTGTCGCTGTTCTATTTAGGCTCAACCGCCAGTGTGGTGGCGCAAGGGACGCAAAATGGCGGCGAAATCATGGCCGCTTACGTGGATGCACTGTTTGGCCCGGTCGGGCAAATGATCCTCGCGGCGATCATTGGCCTGGCGTGTTTGACCACTGTGATTGGGTTGGTGAGCGCGTGTGCCGATTACTTTAGCTCGCTCACATCATGGACGTATCGTCGCTGGGTGGTCGTCGTCGCGACTGTCTGTGCGGTGGTGGCCAATGTGGGCCTTAAACAGCTTATCGCTATTTCTATTCCTGTCTTATTCGCATTATACCCGGTTGCGATTGCACTGATTGGCTTGACCTTCATCCGTCGCTGGTTACCAAATCCAGCGCTAGGTTATCGCCTCGTGTTGGGCGTGGCATTGCTGTTTAGCTTGCTTGATGCGGCAAAAGTCATGGGCGCTGACATGAGTGCCTTTAGCTTCCTACCGCTGTTTGATGTCGGTATGGCCTGGCTGCTGCCCACACTGGTGGCAATGGGCGTGGCAAAGTTTGTTGGATCACGTGCTAATGCGCTAGCGGAAGCCTAATCATGTTGACCGCGACATAGTCGCGAAGAAAAACCGCGCTGGTTGGGCGCGGTTTTTTTATTTGAGGGGATTAAACAGGCCGCGTATCAGAGTAACGCTTGGTACTCGACCAGCACTTGCTCGCACCAGTTTTGGATCCGTTCGTCACTGAGTTCGTACTCAGAGTCTTCATCAAGGGCAAGACCGACAAATTGCTTGCCGTCCTCAGTGACGGCTTTTGAGGCATCAAAACGGTAACCTTCGGTAGACCAGTAACCGATAAACTGCGCGCCACAGCCTTGTAGTTGCTGATGGAGCATGCCCATGGCATCCAGATACCATTCGGCGTATCCTTCTTGGTCGCCCAAGCCAAACAAGGCGATGACTTTGCCGTCTAGTTGGAGACTATCAATGTCTTGCCAAACCGCTTCCCAATCTTCTTGTAGCTCACCAAAATCCCAGGTTGAGATCCCAAGTAGCAGCAAATCGTAATCTGCCATTTTGGCGAGCGGTGTTTCTTTGACATTATGTAGTTCGACCAAATCATCACCGATAAAGTCACGGATTTTCTCCGCGGCCATTTCGGTGTAGCAGGTGGTAGAACCATAAAAAAGACCGATTTTCATAGCACGACTCGTTTGTGTGTCATGGGCGCAGTTTACCTGCTCAACGGTAATATGATCCAGCAACTGCAAGCGACATTTTGTATAATCGCGGCTGGCCGTGACCCAAGTGATGGGCGTGTTTTTTCGATTAATAACCAAGTGGGCTGAAGGTGACGAACAACATTGAACGCATCGAGCAATTTTTGGATGCTATGTGGATGGAGCGCGGACTCTCCGAAAACACGTTAAATTCGTATCGCACAGATTTATTGAAGCTGTGCCATTGGCTCGATACTCGCTCGCTGGTAGCGGTGAGCAAGCAAGACTTACAAGATTACCAATACTGGCTACATGAGCAGGGCTACCAATCCAGCACGCGCAGCCGTATGGTGTCGGCGTTACGTCGCCTATTCCAATACTTGTATCGACAGAAGTTGCGTCCCGACGATCCCAGTGCCACCCTAATCAGTCCGAAGCAGCCCAAGCGGCTGCCGAAAGATCTGACGGAAGAGCAAATCGATGCATTATTAATGGCACCGAATACCGACGACCCCCTTGAGCTTAGAGATAAAGCCATGTTGGAGCTGTTATATGCGACGGGTTTGCGTGTGACAGAGCTTATCGGGCTGACGATGGAGAATGTGAGCTTGCGCCAAGGTGTGGTGCGGGTGTCCGGTAAAGGTGACAAAGAACGCTTGGTCCCGATGGGAGAGTCGGCCGTGGATTGGCTGGAGCACTATTTGGCGTATAGTCGCCCGGTATTGCTGGGTGAAACCAGTACCGATGTGTTTTTCCCAAGCAAACGCGCCCGTCAAATGACACGGCAAACCTTTTGGCATCGCATCAAGTATTACGCGCAACTGGCAGGGATTGAGACCGATGATCTGTCGCCGCATGTTTTACGTCATGCGTTTGCGACTCACTTACTCAATCATGGGGCCGATTTACGCGTGGTGCAGATGTTACTTGGACACAGTGACCTATCGACGACGCAAATCTATACCCATGTGGCGACCGAGCGTTTGAAGCAGCTGCATCAAACACACCACCCACGCGGCTAACCGATAACTGGTGACAACTTCATGATAGAAATAAAAAGACGTACGCCGTCAGTGACACCGGCATTCAGCGATGCCATTCCGCCGCTATTGCAACGCTTATACGCTAACCGTGGTTTAAAGGAAGACAGCGAGCTCAACCGCAGCGTGGCTGGCTTGCATCAATATCAAGCGTTAACCGGGATTGATGCTGCCGTTAACTTGCTCGCCGAGGCGCTAAAGACCCATCAATCGATCTTGATTGTGGGTGACTTTGACGCCGATGGCGCGACATCGTCAGCGCTCTCCGTCAAAGCCTTACGCATGATGGGTGCCTCCCGTGTCGATTACCTGGTGCCAAACCGCTTTGACGATGGCTACGGCTTAAGCCCTGAGGTGGTTGACCAAGCCGCGGAGCGGGGAGCAGAGCTTATCATGACTGTGGACAACGGGGTGTCCTCATTGGCGGGGGTGGCGCACGCCAAAGCGCTCGGTATGCAGGTGCTGGTGACCGATCACCATCTACCGGGTGAGACACTGCCTGAGGCCGACGCCATGGTGAACCCGAATCTGGATGACTGTGGTTTTCCCTCGAAGGCGCTTGCCGGTGTGGGGGTCGCCTTTTATTTGATGCTGGCGCTGCGTGCGCATTTGCGCGACCAAGGGTGGTTTGAGCAGCAGGGACTGGCCGTCCCTAACTTAGCCGAGTTGCTGGATTTGGTCGCGCTGGGCACGGTCGCCGACGTGGTAGCGTTAGATGGTAATAACCGGATTCTTGTACATCAGGGGTTGCAGCGGATCCGCGCTGGGCGTTGCCGCCCTGGGATCCAGGCGCTCATCGAGGTGGCCAATCGCAACATGGCCACGCTTGTCGCCAGTGATTTCGGCTTTGCATTGGGGCCAAGGATCAATGCCGCGGGGCGTTTAGATGATATGGCGTTTGGGGTTGAGCTTTTACTGTGTGACAACATTCATGCTGCCAGACGCATGGCGTCTGAGTTGGATGCGCTCAATCAAACCCGCAAAGATATAGAGCAAGGCATGAAGCAAGAAGCCGTGGCTTGGTGTGAGCGCTTGATTGCCGAACAGTCCGAGCAAGAATTGCCGGTAGGGTTGGCGCTGTTTCAGCGTGACTGGCACCAAGGCGTGATTGGGATCCTCGCCTCGCGCTTAAAAGATCAATTTCACCGCCCTGTGATTGCGTTTGCCGATGGGGGGGATGGACTGATAAAAGGTTCAGCGCGTTCGATTCCGGGTTTGCATATGCGCGATACATTGGATCGGATTGATACATTAAATCCTGGATTAATTAAAAAGTTTGGCGGCCATGCCATGGCGGCTGGATTGACCATCGACGAAGCACAGTTTGATACGTTCGCCAAGCAGTTTGATGCGCAGGTGCGTGAGCAGGTCAGTGAGGACGACTTAAAAGGTGTCTTGTTAAGTGATGGTCCCTTACAAAGTCACGAGCTGGGATTAGAGACAGCCGAAACCATTCAATCAGGCGGCCCTTGGGGGCAAGGCTTCCCGGAGCCGCAGTTCGATGGCCTTTTTAAGGTGCTGCAGCAAAAACTGGTGGGCGGCAAACACTTAAAATTGATGGTCGAGCCGGAAGGCGGCGGCACCATGATTGATGCCATTGCTTTTAACGTTGATTTGCGTCGCTGGCCCGATCCCAGTACCAAGACGTTACGACTCGTTTACCGCCTGGATATCAATGAGTTTCGCGGTAATCGTAGCGCCCAGTTGATCATTTCTCACCTTGAAGCCGCTTAAATATGCGGCTTTTTCCATCACGCCCTGTTTATTGGCGCGACAATTCGCTAAAATTCGGCGGTTAAATTTCCGCTAATAATGAAGATGCTTGACCATGTTTGAGATTAATCCAATCAAAAATCGCCTCGCCGATATCGCCGAACGTACCGATGTCCTCCGGGGGTATCTTTGACTATGATGCTAAAAAAGAGCGTCTAGAAGAAGTTAATGCCGAGTTAGAACAACCGGACGTGTGGAATGAACCACAACGTGCACAAGCGCTGGGTAAAGAGCGTGCTTCCCTTGAAGCGGTGGTGGAAACCATCGAGCAACTGACTCAAGGCGGCGAAGACGTCAACGAACTGCTGATGCTGGCCGTCGAGGAAGACGATCAAGAAACCTTTGACGAAGTGGAGCCGGAGCTGGTGGAGCTTGAAGCCAAGCTAACCAAGCTAGAATTCCGCCGCATGTTTTCTGGTGAGCACGATGCGTCTGATTGCTATATTGACCTGCAAGCCGGGTCAGGCGGTACTGAAGCGCAAGATTGGACCAACATGATGCTCCGCATGTACTTGCGCTGGGCGGATGCGAAAGGCTTCAAAGCTGAAGTGATTGAAGTGTCTGAGGGGGATGTGGCTGGATTAAAATCTGCCACGGTACGCATCACCGGTGAATACGCCTACGGCTGGCTACGCACGGAAACGGGCGTTCATCGTCTGGTGCGTAAATCGCCTTTCGACTCGGGGGGCCGTCGTCATACCTCGTTTGCCTCGGCGTTTGTGTACCCGGAAATCGATGACAACATTGATATCGATATTAACCCATCAGATTTACGGATTGATGTCTACCGAGCTTCTGGTGCGGGTGGGCAGCACGTTAACACCACCGAGTCAGCAGTGCGGATCACCCACGTGCCGACCAACACCGTGGTGCAGTGCCAAAACGATCGCTCACAGCATAAAAACAAAGATCAGGCGATGAAACAGCTGCGTGCGAAGTTGTTTGAGCTTGAGCTACAAAAGCAAAACGCGGAAAAACAAGCCAACGAAGACGCCAAATCTGATATCGGTTGGGGCAGCCAGATCCGCTCCTACGTATTAGATGATTCGCGTATCAAAGACTTGCGTACCGGTATTGAAAACCGCAATACGCAGGCCGTTCTCGACGGCGACTTGGACAAATTTATTGAAGCCAGCCTCAAATCTGGCCTGTAATGACGAATTAATGTAAAGGGTTTTCTATGACTGACCAGTTACCAGATGAAAATAAGCTGATTGCCGAGCGTCGTGCCAAGCTCACTCACATTCGTGAAAATTGTAAGGCAAACGGCCATCCTAATGATTTCCGTCGTGAGCACTTAGCGGCTGACTTGCAAGCTGAATTTGGCGAGAAAGAAAAAGCGGAACTCGAAACACTGGACCACAAAGTGACCATTGCGGGCCGCATCATGGCTAAACGCGGTCCATTTATGGTGGTACAAGATGTCTCGGGCCGTATTCAAGCCTATGCGTCAAAAGACGTGCAAAAGGCGTTGAAAGCCGAGTACCAAGGCTTAGATATCGGTGACATTATTGGCGTGCACGGTGCGCTACATAAATCTGGTAAAGGCGATCTGTATGTCAACATGGAGCGCTACCAACTGCTGACGAAAGCCTTGCGTCCGCTACCGGAAAAATTCCATGGGCTAGCTGACCAGGAGCTGCGCTATCGTCAGCGCTATGTGGACCTGATTGTCAACGAAGAGTCGCGTCACGCTTTCCAAGTGCGTTCAAGTGTGGTCACCGCCATCCGTAATTACATGGTGGAAAAACACTTTATGGAAGTGGAAACGCCGATGATGCACGTCATCCCAGGCGGTGCTACCGCGCGTCCCTTTACCACCCACCATAATGCACTTGATATCGACATGTACTTACGTGTGGCGCCCGAGCTTTACTTAAAGCGTTTGGTTGTCGGCGGCTTTGAGCGTGTGTTTGAAGTGAATCGTAACTTCCGTAATGAAGGGCTTTCACCGCGTCATAATCCTGAATTCACCATGATGGAATTCTATATGGCGTATGCCGATTACAATGATCTGATGGATCTTACGGAAGACATGCTCTCTCGCGTGGCGCTGGACGTGATGGGACAGTCTGTATTGCCTTATGGTGAGCATGACATTAATTTCGCAGGGCCTTATCCGCGAATGACCATGCTCGATGCTATCAAGCAATATAACCCTGATCATGCTGATATTCAGGCGCTGACGTATGAGACGGTACAAGATCGTGATCACCTTGCCTCGATAGCGAAATCACTCAAAATCAGTGTTGAGTCATTCTGGACGGCTGGACAGTTGCTGGAAGAGATCTTTGGTGAGACAGCTGAACCGCAGTTGATTCAGCCAACCTTTATCACCGAATATCCGGCCGATATTTCACCGCTGGCGCGTCGCAATGATGATAACCCGTTTGTGACCGACCGTTTTGAATTCTTCGTCGGTGGGCGTGAAGTGGCGAATGGCTTCTCGGAGCTGAACGACGCAGAAGACCAAGATGCACGCTTCAAAGCCCAGGTAGATGCCAAAGACGCTGGTGATGATGAGGCGATGTACTACGATGCGGATTATATCAACGCACTCGAGCATGGGTTGCCACCGACGGCGGGACAAGGAATTGGTATTGACCGATTGGTGATGTTATTCACCAACACGCATACGATTCGTGATGTGATCTTGTTCCCAGCCATGCGCCCACAGCATGGCAGTTAATACTGGACAGACCACAGCACAAGCGGCTCAATGAGCCGCTTTTTTTGCGCCTTGCGTCGTTGTTTTCTCAAAAACCTGCGATATTTTATCTGGATTTTTCAGATATCTGGCTACAATTATCCGTATTACAACCCATCGCATGTCTCTTTATTGAGACAGATTAGGACTCGCCCTTCTTTATAATAGGGGCTTGATTCGCTGGCAAAAAAGACAGAATGGATGTAAGGCAGGTGTTATGGGATTCGATTCGGGGACTGACAAAACCTTGAGCTCACTCGTCGTTGTCGGCGGGACCTATGAGCCTTGGTTAGCGACCCTTGAGCAAGCTGGTTGGCATTGTCATCGCTGTTATGATTTGCGAGCCGCGCAGTCATTGCTACAAGATATCGGCCCTTGTATAGGTATTGTCGATTTAAGTCATGATGACTTTAGCCTTAATGGTGTGGCATCACTGGTTAACCGCAATAAACAGGTGCGCTGGCTAGCTTTAGTTAGAGAAAACCAACTGACGAACGAAGCCATTTGCCAGTTTATTGTTAGTTTTTGTATTGATTACTTCACCTCGCCCGTTCCTAACTCGCAGTTGATGAGCACCATTGGTCACCAATTGGGTATGTTGCGCCTTGAACGACAAGTATGGCCGCAACTGGGCGATCATAGCGATATGGGTTTGGAAGGCGCCAGCCCAGCGATGAAAAAGTTGCGTGATCAGGTCAGGCGTGTCGCGCCCACTGATGTGTCTGTATTGATAGCCGGCGAGAGCGGTACAGGCAAGGAGCTGGTAGCGCAAGCGGTTCATCATGCCTCAACCCGTGCAAAAGCGCGATTTGAGTCGATTAAATGCTCGGCGCTTGCCGACGAGCAAATGCAGCAAGCGCTATTGGGCGACGAGCATTCGCGTGGAAAAATCCGCCAATGCCATAAAGGCACCCTCTTTTTTGACGAAATTGGTGACCTGCCGCTGCATTTACAAGGGCACTTATTGCACTTGCTGCAAGAGGGCACCTTAGATATCAGCCATGACAAATACGAACACGACCTGGATGTGCGGGTGATTGCCTCGACCCATATGGATTTGGAGAAACGTGTGGCTGAGGGGCTTTTTCGTGAAGATCTGTATTACCGGCTAAATGTGCTGCGCATTAATATGCCTTCATTAAAAGACCGTCAGTCTGATGTACCTGATTTGGCAGAATACTTTTTGCTTAAGTTTGCACGTCAATACAACACACAAGCGAGGACGTTTTCCGACGAAGCCAAGCGTGTGTTGAGCAGTTACTCGTGGCCGGGTAATGTGCGCGAGCTGATTAATCAGGTGAAACGGGCAGTACTGTTGGCCGATCATCTGGTGATTGAAGCGGAGCACTTAGATCTTCCTCGTCAGGGAGATTATAAACAAAGCTTACGTAAAATCCGTGAAGAGTCTGAACGAGACGCCCTGATCGCCGTCCTTGAAGAGAATAAAGGACAAGTGTCGGCGGCGGCTAAAGAGCTTGGTGTATCACGTGCGACTATGTATCGGCTATTGAACAAACACAACTTGATCCCCTCGCCGCGTACCTTCCGTCAGTAAATCACTTGTCCCCATGATGTTGAGGGCTGAAAACTCAGCCCTGCTGGGATTGCGCATTTGGGATTGGAAACAGATAGTCGTACAGCCAGTTATAAACAAACGCATACACGAGATAAAATAGGACTAGCCCGATATCCATACTGAGTGCTTGCCAAAAGCTCATCGACAACCACCACATGATAAAGGGAATGGTCGCAATCAGCAGTCCGGCTTCAAAGATCACCGCATGCAGCAGACGCAGCGGTAAGGTTTTAAGCACTGAGCCCCGCCATGCCAGCATCGCTTTATCAAAGCCAATGTTGTAGACATAATTCCAAAGGGTGGCGAGCACCGAAAAAATCGCGCCCATGATCCCAAGGTGACCGATGTCCGCCCCGAGGATCCAATTGAGCCCCAAGACCACCAAGATCAAGCCCGTTAGTTCAAAACCGATAGCATGACGCCATCTATCTGCTTTTGTTCGCATCAGATTTCCGGTTGCGATTGGATAATGCGGCAAGATTACACGTAATGACCAACAACGCAACCGAGACGTCTCCAGGTAACGAATTATTGTGGCGTTTGGCGGTGGGCGATGAATTCAAAGCTGTACTGATGCAAGCGAAAGTAGTTCACGGTATATTCAAACGGTGTCCCGTCGACAAGCTCACTGACGGATTCGACCCGCAATATGGGCGTATTTTCCCGGGTGTTGAAGCGCGCGGCGAGTGAGGTTGACGTACTATCTGGCCAGACACATTGGCGACTTTTCGCGATCTGCATCCCCTTATGTCGCTCGATATAGTCGTATTTTGATGTTTGCATCACTTCGATACTGAGATCGGTAAACATGGCCACCGGCAGGTAGGTGCACTCAAGGATTTCTGGCTCGCCATCAATCAAACGAAGACGTTGGATTTCATAAATCAACGTCCCTTCCTCCAAGTTCAATTTACTGGCAATGGTGTGGCTACAAGGTGACGTTTCAAATGCGATCACTTTTGAGCTGGGTGTTTTGCCTTGTGCGGAGACCTCTTCGATAAACCCCATCAGTTGAAAGGCGTTGTGCTGTGCTTTAGGGGCTTTTACATAACTGCCGCTACCTCGGACGCGGTAAAGCAGATCGTTATCAACCAACACTTTCATCGCTTTACGTATGGTGACGCGGCTGACGTCATAGGTGGCTTGTAGCGTAGCCTCAGTCGGCATCATCGCGCCCGGTGTGAGGGTGCCATCTTTAATCTGCTCAGTGAGTAAATCGGCTATTTGCATGTAGCGAGGTTTCAACATGTCGGCTCCTTTTGGGCTGCATGTCCCATCATAACAAACTGTGATCGATAATACATTTAAAGTACATAAGTAGGCTTTCACTGTGTTGTCGATCAATAAATACCCTCTTGTGTATTCTTAAAGTGTTATTTGTGTAATACATTTAAGATACATATTAAGAGGAGGCAAGATGATGAAACCACAAAAGCTCACTATCGTAGGGGGTGGAAGCACCTATACATTGGGAATGATCAATAGCTTGATTGCTGAAAAAGCCGCATTTCCGCTCAGCAAAATCACCTTTTATGATATTGATGAACAAAGACAAGCCTCGAATGCCAAAGCGACGGAGATCTTGCTGCGCGAGGCTTATCCTGAGGTCGAAGAGTTTGTTTATACCACGGATAAAGAAACCGCATTTTCTGATGCCGATTTCTTCTTTATTCAGATCCGCACGGGTGGGTTACCGATGCGTGAGCGTGATGAGCAGGTTCCACTCTCTTATGGCTGTGTCGGTCAAGAAACCTGTGGCGCGGGCGGCATGGCGTATGGACTACGCTCGATAGGTGACATGATCACTCTCGTGAATGACATCCGTCACTTTGCTCCGGATGCTTGGATTTTAAACTATACCAACCCAGCCGCCATTGTCGCTGAAGCCTTGCAGCGCGAATTTCCTCATGACAATCGCATTCTAAACATCTGCGATATGCCCGCTGCCATTATGGTGAGTTATGCCCAATTACTTGGCTGCGAAATCTGGGACTTGGTGCCGGAATACTTTGGGCTGAATCACTTTGGATGGTTTACCAAGGTACGAAACCGAGAAGGTGTTGACCTGACCGATGAGATTAAACGCATCATTTTGGAAGAGGGGATCAGTGCCGTTGATCCAGAAATTGCAGATGACCCTTCATGGCAAGCAACGTTCAAGAACATGCAAACCATGCTAAAAGACAACCCGCAGTATTTACCCAATACTTACCTGCAATACTACTTATATCCAGAAAAAATGGTGGAAAAAGAAGATATTGCTAATACGCGTGCGCGCCAAGTGATCAATGGGCGAGAAAAGCGGGTGTTTAGCCTGAATGAGCGCATCATTGCCGCGGGCACTACCGCCAATGAGCGCCTCCACGCGGATATTCATGGGCGCTATATGGTGCGTGTAGCGGCCTCCTTGGCCTATAACCGTGGCGAGACGTATCTGGTTATCGTACCGAATGATGGGGCGATCCCCAATATTCAGAATGATGCCATGGTGGAAGTGCCGGCCGCGTTAACCAATGACGGCCCGAAACGTTTTGCGGTCGGAACCATCCCGACGTTCCAAAAAGCACTGATCGAAGGCCAACTTGGCTACGAAAAGCTGGTCGTGGATGCATGGTTTAGCGGGGATCGACAAACACTGGTCAACGCGCTCACGCTCAATCGAACCGTCGTGGATGTGCCAAAAGCGCAGCAAATCGTCGATGAGCTCTTACGTGTGAACGTCGACTATCTACCTCAATTTCATTAATAATACGATGCCCCAGACACTATCTGGGGCCAAAATCTGGGAGCGATCATCATGAAAGATATGATCCAGCGCTTTGGCGCAGCAATGTTTGTCCCTGTGCTCCTCTTTCCAGCAGCCGGTATGTTATTAGGCTTATCGGTGATGCTGCTCAACCAAGATCTCTTTCCTTGGGCAGTGGAAGGCAGTGCATGGGTTAAAGTGTCAACGATCCTTCTCCAAGCCTCGTTGGCGGTGTTTAAAAATATGGCCTTGGTGTTTGCGGTCGGGTTACCGATAGCACTAGCAAAATCTGCATCTGGGCGCGCAGTGCTTGCCACACTGGTGTCATACATCACCTTTAATTATGTGATTGGTGGCATTTTACAGTTCTGGGGACCTGAGCTTGGGGTGAACTATGTGGAGGGTGAGCGTGGGCTTACTGATGTGGGCGGTATACTGACTTTGGATACTAACCTATTGGGCGCCATCGTCATTGCTAGCCTCTCCGTTTGGGTTCACAACCGTTTCTTCGACAAAAAGCTGCCAAACTGGGCGGCCGTGTTTGGTGGCACACCTTTGGTGGTCATTGTGAGCTTTCCGATCATGGTACTCATGGCGATCATCACCTGTTTTACCTGGCCAAGTATTCAGCACGGCATTAATAATCTACAAACCTTTTTAGTCGGTGCAGGGTCATTCGGGGTATGGATGTTCACTTTCCTTGAGCGGATTATGATCCCAACGGGGCTGCATCACTTTGTCTATGGCCCGGTATTTTATGGACCTGTTGCGGTGGATGGCGGCACAGTGGCCCATTGGATTCAAAATATCCAAAACTTTGCCAGCAATCCTGCTCCCTTAACCGAGCAATTCCCACAAGGTGGCTTGATGTTGACTGGCATGGGAAAAGTCTTTGGTTGTACGGGGATTGCTATGGCGCTTTACGCAACCGCGAAGCCAGAAAACAAGAAAATGGTGCTCGGCTTGGTGCTTGGTGCGGCATTGACGGCCATTCTTACTGGGATCACCGAGCCGATTGAGTTTACCTTCTTGTTTATCGCGCCGGCATTGTTTGCACTCCACGCGGTATTGGCAGCCACCATGGCGACCATTGCCTATTGGTTTGGTGTTTCAGGTAACTTTCAAACTGGGCTTATCGACTTTATTTTTCAAAATTGGCTACCGCTAGGCAGCTTGCATGGTGACACCTATATTGTGCAAGTGCTCATCGGCCTGAGTTTCACCGCTATCTACTTTGTGGTGTTCCGCGCGCTGATTTTGAAGTTTGATATTCCCACTCCGGGTCGAGGTAGCGCAGAGGCGAAGCTTTATACCAAAGCCGATTATAAGGACGCGCACCAGAGTGATTCATCGAGCGGAGTGATTGATAGTGGACAAGCGAGTGCGTTTATTGAAGGGCTAGGTGGCAAAGACAACATAGCCTTGCTGACCAATTGTGCCACGCGGTTACGTATCAAGGTACATGAGCCAGAAAAAGTGGCAGAAACACAATATTTTCAAGAGCATGGTGCAGTAAACATGGTACGTAATGGTGATAGCTTTCAAATTATTGTTGGCTTAACTGTACCTCAGGTTCGCGAAGAAATGACGCAATTGACACAAGCTTAATGGCTTCGCTGATTGCTCAGCATGTGAGGCGTCATTAATAAGCAGCTATTAACGCACTCCATCGTTAGCGGGCGGCCAAACTCAGGGTCGCTCGCGCTGTTATCTTTCCTCTTGAGACACCTCAACAATATTGCATAAGCACCGGTCATCAACGCACGCTGTCTCACTTCGATAGCACAACTCATTGCATTTTATCGATTGTTAGTTGACTGAATAGCACAATCCCCCATGTCTTTATTGCTAGACAGAGCGTTGCGCTTTATTTGAACAATATTTATATAACTTATTGATGTTGAATATAAGTTATTGAATAATAATAGCTCCATTCACGCAGATTCTTTTGCCTAGGAGGTAAATGCCATGACTTATTATCCGATGAAAAAATTCGCTGTCATCGTTGCCTCTGCGCGTCACTGTGCCAACCACTTGGCTCAGGATACCCGCTCACGCATCTGACTCTGCGTCCAACTGTAACTGGTCGCAGGTATAACGCGACCAGTTTGCAGTCCCACTTCGCTTTATGCCTGTGGCCTCCTATAAGCCAAAAGGAGAGCCATCATGACTCAACTATCTTTATTACCCTTAGCCCAAGCACTGGTACGTTTGGATGCGATTCGTCAGCGTCGTGCGAGCACACACCGTTATCGCTACACAGATGTGGCGTTAAATCGTCACCTACAGCGTGATATTGGTATTGCGCCTGACAAGCAAGATGCCTTGCCCGTTAGCACACAATTTGCGGCAAAACGTTATCTGGTGACATGGCGACGACGATGGCGGTGGCTATAATGGGCCCTAGAAAGCGGCGTATCGGTTGATACGCCGCCCCATCATCGAATAAAACACTGCGCGGCAGCCAACCTGGCTGCCGTTTGCGATCTAAGGGCAGGGGTTAGGGTAGCGGTTAGCGATCTCATCAATACCAGCAAGCACATCGTCACTCAGCGTCAGATCCAAGCTATCGAGATTACTCTCTAGCTGTTTTAGCGTCGTGGCGCCAATGATGTTAGAGGCGACAAAAGGACGACTATTGACGAACGCGAGTGCCATTTGTGCCGGATCAAGACCATGGCGTTGGGCGAGATCGACATACTCTTGCGTGGCCTTTTGCCCTGACTCGGTAAAGTAGCGTGCGAAGCGTTGGTGCAGTGTACAACGGGCCCCTTTCGGGCGTGCGCCTTGCAAATATTTACCGCTCAACGCGCCAAACGCCAGCGGCGAGTAGGCGAGCAACTCCACCCCTTCATGATGACTGATTTCCGACAGGCCGACTTCAAAGGTGCGGTTAAGCAAATTATAAGGGTTCTGAATAGAAACGATACGCGTGAGGCCGTGCTTCTCTGCCAGATGCAAATAGCGCATCACGCCCCAAGGTGTTTCGTTTGAGACGCCGATATAACGAATTTTTCCTGCTTGGACGAGTTCATTCAGTGCATCCAGGGTATCGAGGATGGTGACCCCAGAGTGTTCATCTTGATACGGATAATTGAGCTTACCAAAACAGTTATTGTGCCGCTGTGGCCAGTGCACTTGATACAAATCGATATAGTCGGTTTTTAGTCGTGTCAGGCTATCTTCAACGGCTTGATGAATATGGCGTCGGTTAAGCGACATATTATCTCGGATATAGGGGACATTGCGTGGCCCCGCCACTTTGGTTGCGAGGATAACACGATCGCGCTTCCCGGACTTTTCTAACCAGCTGCCGATGTACTGTTCGGTTAATCCTTGTGTGGATTGGCTGGGGGGAACGGGATACATTTCTGCGGTATCAATAAAATTAACGCCCCGTTCAAAGGCAAGATCGAGCTGCGCATGGGCGTCAGCTTCACTATTTTGCTCACCAAATGTCATGGTGCCTAAGCACACTTTACTCACCTCTAGCGAGGAATGGGGCAAACGGTGGTATTGCATCCTTTCTCCTTGTCTGCAATCGACCTATGGCAGTCCATAGTAGAGAATTTTAAAAATGATCGAAAGCGGTTTAGCGGTGGCTTGACAGTTGGTTAAATATTGACCATTACTAAATGGATTGTCCGATCGTATCGGTCTGAGCGCGGTGTTATTGCTAGGCATGATGGACACGAGAAAGTGTAATCTAGAGGAAAGTCAGATGAACTATTCACAGCTCAAAGCATGGATGCGCGCGGATCCTCGCTCATGTCCACAATGTTATGTGATGGCACACGCAGGCGGCGCGAAATACTCGGTCGAAGTCGAAGTGAAGCATGAATTAGAGCCTTTACGCTCGGACCAAACCGGTGAAGTGATGCAGTTTGATCATGTCGGACAAGTGGGAGAAAAACTTAAAGCGTTAGGGATTGAAGAGGGCGTACTGCGCTTGATGGATCCTTACGATGAGTTTGCCACGGGCGGAGAGCCAGGCTGTCGAGAAGATATGCCCATTCGTTTTTGATGGTTACCCTTGAAGCGAAGCTATAGGATTATCACGCGTGCGGATCGACGCTTATTTCGGATCCACAAAGTAACGACGCAAGATCTGGTGGGTAAACTGGGTGCGTAAATAGAAGCCGCGCGGCAAGGTACGGATCGGCTCACCACTGGGGCCGAAAGCGTCGGTCAGGGCTTTACCGTTGGCCGCTTTGGGCCGTAGTTGGAGCGACTCACCTTGGCGGGCGGTGATTTCCGTCACGCGACCGAGAGCCACCCAATCCATTAACTCTTCCCAATCGGCGCGCAGTTGCGCTTCTTCCTCTTGGCTAGGGGACCATAATAATGGCGTGCCAATGCAGCGCTGTGATACCGGAATATCGCGTTCGCCTTCAACCGGCACCCACAAAACCCGTGATAGCTTTTGTCGCACATGACTATTTTCCCAGCGTATCCCCGCGATCCCAGTGAGTGGCGCCACACACACAAAGGTGGTTTCCAGTGGTTTTCCCTCACGGTTAACGGGAATGGTTTTTAGCTCAATACCTAAATGTGCGAAGTCTTGTTCGGGTTTGCTGCCCGCGTTGGCACCCAAACAGGTTTCGAGTAGCATGCCAATCCAGCCTTTCTCCCGTGTGAGTGACGCTGGACAAGGGATCGACAGAGTTTCGCTGACTTCGCCAAGGGTCAAACCAGCAAGGGCTAGCGCACGTTCCATCAATATCTGCTCAGATGCGGGGGGCGGTGTCACTGTATTGGGATCCTGCTCGTTAACGGATGAGCGTGCATTATCAAGAACTGCCGTATCGGCTGCAAGTGGATCCCATTTCGATGATCCTACTCTTTCTCCTCTGGTTATCCACAGAGGAGGGATGATTGATGGGATAGCTCACTCTCATGATCAAATATACAGTACATAAATCGCGGTAAAAATGTGAAAAATGGCGAACTTGGCGCTTTTTTGCGCTATCGGTGTGGATAATTTTCTTGTTGATGGATCTTTGAGCGATCTGTGTTTATTTGATGATCATTCGATCCCGTAAAGGATCGCTTTGTTTTAGGTTTGTTTTAAATGAATGATTTTTAATGTTTTTTATGTTGATTTGGTTATTTTAAACACCATTGCAAGATCCTGAATCGTTCGATAAGTACACTTTTTCTAGGCTTCTTCACAAATCTATCCACAGAAAGCGTGAATAAATGTGCGCAAACTCTCATTGCTATGTTTATAACTTCCTGTTAGGGGTTAAGTTATCCTCAGATGACGACGAGTGCGCAAAAACAACGCTCAATCCACAATGTTTGTTTACCCTTTACCGCTTTTTGTGAAAAAATCAGGTTCAGTAGAGATTTATCATTGAGGTCGTCCAGTGATTGATGGCGATGGCTATCGTCCCAATGTGGGGATAGTAATTTGTAACGGCCACGGTCAAGTTCTCTGGGCTCGTCGATATGGTCAGCATTCGTGGCAGTTTCCACAAGGTGGCATCGATGAAGGGGAAAGCCCTGAACAAGCGATGTACCGGGAGTTGTACGAAGAGGTAGGTCTGACCAAGAAAGATGTACGCATCTTAGGGACCAGTCGACATTGGCTGCGCTATAAGTTACCCAAACGCTTGGTGCGCTGGGATTCTAAGCCCGTGTGCATTGGGCAAAAGCAGAAGTGGTTTTTGCTAAAACTTGAATGTGACGAGTCACGCGTCAATGTCTCGCGCGGAGGCACACCTGAATTTGATGGTTGGCGCTGGGTGAGCTATTGGTATCCAGTGCGGCAAGTGGTGGCGTTTAAGCGCGAGGTGTATCGGCGCGCGATGAAAGAGTTTGCGCCACTTGCGATGCCGTTTAAAGAACGCAAACCTCGACGTCGACATAAGCGAGGATAAGTGTAGAGGAGAAATCGGGTGCTCACGCAGTTACGACATATTGTGCAAAGTGTAGCGGCGTCTTCAGATCTTGAGCAGGCGTTACACACTTTAGTGCAACAAACTTGCGTGGCGATGCGTACCGAGTGCTGCTCCGTTTATCTTGCCAATGCCGAACACCAACAGTTCGAGCTGATGGCAACACAAGGCCTCGACCCTTGTGCACAAGTGTCGATGGCATTTGGCGAGGGGTTGGTCGGGGTGGTAGGTGAGCGCGCTGAGCCTTTAAATTTGGCGTATGCGCGTGAGCATCCTGCGTTCAAACCTTTCCCCTCTACCGGCGAGGATGCGTTTCAATCCTTTCTTGGCACGCCCATCATTTATCGCAAAAAGGTGTTGGGTGTGCTGGTGGTGCAGCAACACCAACCCCGCCAGTTTGATGAGAGCGAAGAGTCCTTTCTCGTGACCTTAGCCGCACAGCTGGCGGTGGTGTTTGCCCATGCCGATGCGCAAGGTGGCTGGCAGGGAGCCCCGTCACCGGTGTTACTGGAGGGAATGCCTGCGTCGCCGGGCATTGGCATCGCACAAGCTTGGTGTGATGACTCTCAACCGCGGCTTGAAGAGGTGGCGCCCGCTTGCCACCTAGATACACAAGGTGAACTCGATAGACTGGATGCGGCGATTGACGATGCCAGTACCGAGTTTCGTCGTCTGCGTAAACGCTTTGATAAAGAGCTACAAAAAGACGCGCTGGCGATTTTTGATTTGTTTGTTCATCTGCTTAACGATCCTATGCTGCGTGAAGATATGACGGTGCGGATCCAGCAGGGGGATGCCGCCACATGGGCGGTAAGACAAACGGTTGAAGCCTTTTCTGCCCGTTTCGCCGCGATGGATGATCCTTACCTAAAAGCCCGTGCCGGCGATGTGAAAGAGTTAGGGCAGCGGCTGCTTTACTTTTTAATCGCACCGGCGGGGAGTCCACCACCGGTTTCGACGCCCATTGTGCTGTTGGCGCGAGAGTTAACGGCGGGCATGTTAGCGTCAATTCCCCGCGCATTACTGACGGGTGTGGTCGCCGAAGAAGGGGCGGCGAACTCACACGCGGCTATCTTGGCACGTGCGTTGGGGATCCCGGCGGTAATGGACGTCAGCTTTTCTCCCGCCAAGCTTCATCAAAAAACCGTGATCCTCGATGGCCACAAAGGGGTGTTGATGATCGAGCCCGCTGAGGCATTGATCAACGAATACCAGCACCTGGTGCAAGAAGAAGCGAGCCTGCAATCTACCTTTGAGAGCGCACTGGCGGCCCCGGGACAAACTCAGGATGGCACACGTGTTGAAGTGCATTTGAATGCCGGCTTAAGCGCGGATAGCCAAATTGCGATCAATCAAGGGGTTGATGGGGTTGGGCTCTTTCGTACGGAAGTCCCGTTTCTAATGCAGCGCCGTTTTCCCTCTGAAGACGAGCAGGTCAAACAATACCGTGCGATTCTTGCCAGTTATCCCGATAAACCTGTGGTGATGCGCACCTTGGATATTGGCGGCGATAAACCATTGCCCTATTTAAGTGTTGAAGAGGACAACCCGTTTTTAGGCTGGCGGGGGATCCGCTTTACCCTCGATCATCCAGATATCTTCTTAATTCAGGTACGTGCGATGTTACGTGCCAGTATCGGCCTCAATAATTTAAAGCTATTGTTACCCATGATCTCGGGACGTAACGAGCTACTGGAGGCAAAAGCGCTCATTAGCCGAGCTTATCAAGAGGTCAGCCAAGAGGCCCAGCACGCCGGGCAGAGTCTCAACATTCCTTTATTAGGGATCATGGTTGAGGTGCCTTCTATTTTATATCAGCTTGATAACATTGCCCGAGATGTGGATTTTCTCTCAGTCGGCACCAATGATCTCACTCAATATCTATT
The DNA here is from genome assembly GCF_001722105.1 of Salinivibrio sp. SS3. Lineage (NCBI taxonomy): Bacteria > Pseudomonadati > Pseudomonadota > Gammaproteobacteria > Vibrionales > Vibrionaceae > Salinivibrio > Salinivibrio sp. SS3. Next base: position 48,741 of record NZ_MEBQ01000017.1, read on the forward strand.
AGCGGTTGATCGCAACAATGCGCGCGTGGCTGATATTTTTGATGCTTTGCATCCCTCGGTATTACACGCATTAGCGTCGATTGCCGCGGTGGGAACGCGTCATCAATTACCTGTCAGTGTGTGTGGTGAGCTAGCCGGCGATCCGGTGGGGGCCTCATTATTGGTGGGCTTGGGGTACCACCAACTGAGTATGAACACCCGCAACGTGGCCAAAATTAAATACTTGCTAAGCCGCTTACCCCATGAGCGCTTGGTCATGCAGGCCAATCAGGTGTTGACGCTGGATCACCCAAGCGAGATCCGCACCGCGACTGAAGCCTTTCTCGCCGCGCAAGGGTTAGAGGCGTTGGTCAAAATCGGACAAATGCGATGATCACCAGCTTAACCGTGCTGCTGTTTGTGGTGTGTATGCTGCTGGGGGCCTGTGTAGGGACTTTATCTGGCCTGCTGGGCATTGGTGGGGGCTTAGTCGTGGTGCCCGCTCTTACCTTCTTGCTTCCCGTGTTTGGTATTGCGCCCACTGTGGTGATGCCTATCGCGCTCGCCACCTCACTTGCCACCATTGTACTGACGTCAAGCGCCTCTGCTTGGCGCCATTTTCGTCTGGGGAATGTTCACCTTGAGGCGGTTAAAGCGCTCGTCCCTGGTATGATGCTGGGCGGCATCTTGGGGGCTGGGCTGGCGGATCGGCTACCACACGACTGGTTGCCTCGCCTGTTTGGCGTGATAGTGCTTGCCATGGCGCTACAAATGTCGCTCAATCGGCGTCCCTATCGCGCGCGCCCTTTACCGCATTGGCTGCGACTGTCCTTTGCGGGCACACTGATCGGGACACTCTCGAGCTTAGCGGGCATTGGGGGCGGCTCTTTTACCGTCCCATACCTGCATTGGCGCGGCGTCAGTATGCACCAAGCTATTGGCAGTGCCTCGGCGGGGGGCGCGGTGTTGGCGCTGGGTGGCATGGTAAGTTTTGTGTGGTTGGGCTGGCGTCAAACGGAACCCTTGCCCGCGCTCAGTGTCGGATATTTGTATTTGCCTGCGCTGCTCGGCGTCGTGTCAACGTCGGTGTGGATGACACGGGTCGGTGCCCAACTGGCGGTGAGGCTACCCACAGCGCAAATAAAACGTATTTTTGCCGTCTTTCTTGTTATCGTCGGCGTCAGCATGTTGTTGAAATAAAGGATCCCATTCATGGCCGAAGGCTACATTACCTTTCCGTCAATCGACCCCATCTTATTTGAACTTGGTCCGGTAGCCGTGCGTTGGTACGGCTTAATGTATTTACTGGGCTTTGTGTTCGCCTTGTGGCTGGCGAATCATCGGGCGGCCAAACCGAATAGCGGTTGGAGTAAAGAAGAAGTCAGCGATCTCCTTTTTGCTGGCTTTTTGGGGGTCGTGCTCGGGGGACGCATTGGCTACGTCCTATTTTATCAATTTGATGCCTTTGTTGCCGATCCGCTGTTTTTATTCAAAGTGTGGACAGGTGGCATGTCCTTCCACGGGGGCTTGCTGGGTGTGATCACCGCCATGGTGTGGTACGCGCGTAAAACGCAGCGTCACTTTTTTACCGTCGCCGACTTTATCGCGCCGCTGGTACCCTTTGGACTGGGCGCAGGTCGCCTAGGGAATTTTATCAATGGTGAACTTTGGGGGCGGGTGACAGATGTCCCGTGGGCGATGGTATTCCCAAGTGGTGGCCCTTGGCCGCGGCACCCCTCGCAGCTTTATGAGTTTGCGCTAGAAGGTGTCGCCCTGTTTATCATTCTCAATCTCTATATCAAAAAGCCGCGCCCGATGGGCGCAGTATCAGGGCTTTTCTTGACAGGCTACGGGACGTTCCGCTTTATTGTGGAGTATTTCCGTGAGCCTGATGCGCACCTAGGCTTGTTTGCCGGCATTTTCAGCATGGGGCAACTGTTGTCATTACCCATGATCATTGCGGGCGCCGTGATGATCGGATGGGCGTATCAGCGTCAAACCGCCAAGTGACCGAATAGCGCGAATCGGTTATAGTAAGTAAACCACCAAGGCACCTCAGCGGTGCCTTTTGTTCGTTTGGCCAATGATAGGAAACACTATGAAGCAGTATCAGGCTTTGATGCAGGATATTCTCGATAATGGGACGGATAGAGGGGATCGCACCGGCGTGGGAACACGATCTGTGTTTGGTCGCCAGTTGCGCTTTGATCTTGCTGCTGGTTTTCCGCTACTGACTACCAAGAAACTCTACACGCGCGCCATTATCCATGAGCTTTTATGGTTTCTTAACGGCGATACTAACGTGCAGTATTTGCAAGATAATAAAGTGCGTATCTGGGATGAGTGGGCAACCGAAAGCGGTGATCTGGGGCCTGTGTATGGTGCGCAGTGGCGGTCTTGGGCGTGTCCTGATGGCTCGACCGTGGATCAAATCGAACAACTGATCGAGCAAATTAAAACGAAACCTAATTCACGTCGTCATATCATTACCGCTTGGAACCCTGCTGACTTGCCTGATGAGTCGATAAGCCCAACTGAGAACGCCGAACAAGGCAAGATGGCCTTAGCGCCTTGTCATTGTTTGTTCCAGTTCTATGTGGCCGATGACAAGCTTTCCTGCCAGTTATATCAGCGCAGCGCCGATTACTTCTTGGGAGTGCCGTTTAACATTGCCAGCTATGCGCTTTTCACTCACATGATTGCGCAACAATGCGATTTAGCGGTGGGTGATTTTGTCCATACCTTTGGTGACGTGCATCTTTATCACAACCATTTAACCGACGAGATTGTTTACGAGCAACTTAAACGTGAACCACGTGCGCTGCCTCGCTTGGTGATCAAGCGTAAACCGGCGTCTATTTTCGATTATCAAATTGATGATTTTGAGATTGAAGGGTACGAGCCGCACCCAACGATTAAAGCACCGATCGCCATTTAGCCACGTCGTATCGGATTCACGCGTTATATCGCGACATCTCTATCTGGCTAACGTTTTATCTCCAATAAAAAACCACCGCACGGGCGGTGGTTTTTTTGTGCTTGGGCGGGAGGTCAACCCATCACTGTGACAACAGCACAATGCTTCCTGGCACAATCACAAAGACGAGGCTGATGTAAGCCAGTACCGCCGCTTTTGATTTGGCTGCTAATTGGCCTAACCAGTCGGCCCCTTTGAGCGGCAATTCACGCAAGAACGGAATACCGAAGATAAGTGCCGTCGCCAAGATGTTGAAGCTTAAGTGCACTAACGCGATTTGGAGGGCAAACACCGCGAACTCACCGGTAACCGCCGTGGCAGCAAGTAGGGCAGTAATACAAGTCCCAATGTTGGCCCCTAAGGTGAATGGGTAGATGTCACGGACTTTCAGCACCCCTGAGCCGACCAGCGGCACCATTAAACTGGTGGTTGTCGATGAAGACTGCACCAAAACAGTGACCACAGAGCCTGAGAAAATACCGTGCAGTGGACCACGACCAATCGCGTTTTTCAGCATGTCTTTGGCACGACCGACCATCAGCTTTTTCATCACTTTGCCCATGATGGTAATCGCAATCACGATGGCAGCAATCCCCATGACAATCATGATAGCGCCACCAATGTTACCAGGCAGGGCGGCTTCAAGCGGTGATTGCACCGCGTTAACCACGGGTTTTGTCAGCGGCTTAACAAAGTTCAACCCTTTAATGCTCATGTCACTGGCTTGCGTCAGCGGTGAAACCAACCACTCGGAAATCTTGTTCAGCAAACCGAACGCCATCTCTAATGGCAGGAAGATAGCCACGGCGAACAGGTTGAAGAAATCATGAACGGTGGCGCAGCTAAATGCGCGACTGAACTCCACCTTACAGCGGGCATGACCAAGGCTGACGATGGTGTTGGTGACCGAGGTGCCTACGTTCGCCCCCATGACCATCGGAATGGCCGCTTCAACGGGGAGGCCACCCGCGACTAAGCCAACTATAATTGAGGTGACTGTACTTGACGATTGGATCAATGCGGTAGCAACAATACCAATCATTAAGCCAGCTACGGGATGAGAGGCAAACGCAAAGAGCGTCTTAGCTTCGTCGCCGACGGCCCATTTAAAGCCGCTTCCTACCATGGCAACGGCCACCAGTAGGAGGTAAAGCATGACGGCAAGCTTGGTCCAACGGAACCAATTTGAGGAGCTCTGGGTTGCCTCTACCGCTGTAGCATGGGGAGTCATAAGATATCTCCGTGACAGTTCGATGTCAGTTTAGTGTCAAAGCAAAAATCTGCGGCGATAGTAAGAAGGTAATATTTCAGAAATATGACACAAATACTGCAGTGGTTTGAAAATCCGATCTGGACGAGGTTATCAGTGGAATTCGCGTCAGTTAGCTTGCTGATTTTAAGTATTATTTGTGACCGTTCGGTGCCGTAAAAAAATCCACGTAAAAAAATGTAACAGGCGCGCGCTCGATGGCACTATGCTAGAAGCACGGCGGTTAACAAGGTAAAAAAAGATTAGACTGCGAATAAATCAATGGTAAGTTAGTTTTCATATCGGTTTTCCCGATGTTTACTATCAGAACAAACGATTTTTCTAAAAGTGGTCTGGCTGACTAGACTACGGAAATCCACTTTTTTTGTATGGAGTGCTTAAATGACTGATGTCATTCGTCAGTTTCTGAAAATGGAATCCGCAGGAGGTATTGTGCTGATTATTGCGGCGGTATTGGCGATGTTCGTAGCGAACTCGGATCTACAGCCTTTATATGACAGCACCCTTCATACCTATATAGCCGGTTTATCGGTTGGTCATTGGATCAACGACGGCTTGATGGTGATTTTTTTCCTGCTGATTGGTTTGGAAGTGAAGCGTGAGTTGGTGCAAGGTGCCTTAAACTCGAAAGATAAAGCGACCTTCCCGGCGGTCGCCGCCATTGGGGGTATGCTCGCACCCGCATTGGTTTACCTCGCCTTTAACTGGGGCGACTCTCTCGCGGTATCGGGGTGGGCGATCCCGGCTGCGACCGATATTGCCTTTGCTCTCGGTGTCTTGGCATTGCTGGGTAATCGTGTCCCTTTGGCGTTAAAGGTCTTCTTGCTCGCGTTAGCGATTATTGACGATCTTGGCGTAATAGTGATCATTGCACTGTTCTACAGCAGTGATTTGTCTGTGGTTGCTTTAGCGGGCGCATTTGCGGCTACCTTGGTCTTGGTGGCGATGAATATGCGCAAAGTCACCAGTATCACTGCCTATGTGGTGGTCGGCTTGCTGCTGTGGTTCAGTGTTCTACAGTCAGGTGTTCACGCGACCCTTGCCGGTGTGGTGCTTGGTTTTGCTATCCCACTTAAGGGGAAAACGGATGATGACCCATCACCGTTGAAAAAAATGGAGCACGCCCTGCATCCTTATGTGTCGTATTTGATCCTGCCTATCTTCGCCTTTGCCAATGCCGGGGTGTCTTTGGATGGCGTCTCTTTGTCCAACTTAACTGAAATGTTGCCGCTAGGTATCGCCCTAGGTCTGCTGATTGGTAAGCCTTTGGGTATCTTTAGCTTTAGCTGGGCAGCGGTGAAACTTGGCATTGCTAAATTACCAGCACGTGTGAATTTTACCCATATCTTTGCGGTGTCAGTGCTTTGTGGTATTGGCTTTACCATGTCGATTTTTATCTCGTCACTGGCCTTTGTCGGTGTGAATGGCGAGTTCGTCACACTCTCTCGGCTGGGGATCTTGATAGGATCAACCTTGGCCGCGGTGATTGGTTATGCGGTCTTGCACTTTGCATTGCCCCCAGCCAGCGCGCTTGCTGATGAACAAGGAGACGAGTATGAAGAAGGCGACACTAGCATTGATTACTAGCCTGGTTGCCGTCTCTGGCGCTGCCATGGCGGCGAACCAAGAGATGTACTGCCACGGAGAAAAAGATAACAGCGACGTGTGCCAAGCCTACCTAGCGGGCGTGGCAGATGGAAAAGCAATGACGGCCTCATTGAATGACAAAGACCAAAGCGAAAATGGGTCGAGCTTTTCAGAGCGTGCATTGGAGCATCGTGCCGGAGAGCGGGTGAGAAAGCCGCTTGATAAAGACGATGTAAAAGACTAAAACGAGCGTGAAGCTTGAAGGCGCCAGAGGGGCAGCGTAAGCTGCCCCTCTGGCGTTTTTTTATCAATCAGCATGGCTCACCTAAACTACAACCACCTTTACTATTTTTGGATGGTCTGCAAGCAAGGTTCGATCACCCAAGGGGCGGACAAACTTTGTTTAACACCACAAACCGTGACAGGGCAAATCCGAGCGTTGGAACAGCGCTTAAATGGCAAGCTGACTAAACGCAATGGCCGTTATGTCGAGCCCACGGAGCTGGGCCAACTCGTGTTTCAATATGCGGACCGTATGTTTGGCTTGAGTTATGAGATGCTAGATATTGTTAATTATAGCCAACAAGAAAACATCTTATTTGATGTAGGCGTGGCCGATGCTTTATCTAAGCGTCTAATAAGTCAAATCTTGCTTCACGCTATCCCGAACGATAATGCTATCCACCTACGTTGTTTTGAATCGACGCACGAGATGCTACTCGAACAGCTCTCTCAGCATAAATTGGATATGATCCTGTCCGACTGTCCGGTCGACTCGACGCAACAGGCCGGGTTATTTAGCGTCAAGCTTGGTGAGAGTAGCATGAGTTTGTATTCCTCTAATCCTGCTGAGCCCCCCGATGTGCCGTTACCTATCCGTCTGGCTACGCAAAAGATATTGATGCCGAGTAAAGCTACCGCCATGGGGCGAAAACTCACCCAATGGTTTGATCAACAAGGGATAGTACCCAATATACTGGGTGAGTTTGATGACTCTGCACTGATGAAAGCTTTTGGCATTAGTCATCAGGCACTATTCATTGCGCCCACCACGTATGCTGAAGAAGTGACCCGGTTGGGACAGGCGGTGCAAATTGTTGAGCTGAGCGCGGTTAAAGAAGAATACTATGTGATATTCGCTGAGCGGATGATCCAGCACCCAGCGGTCAAGCGGATTTGTGAGGCAGATTACAGTCGCTTATTTGTTTAGTTACAAGCTGACATAAAGATCGTGCTAGACTCACGGCAATGAGTATTAATCAATGATGGAAGTTGAATGGATTTAGCCCGTATGCAGCAGAATGGGCCGAAGGCGGTAAACTTGCTCAAGGCCATGGCTAACGAGAAACGCCTATTCATTCTGTGTTATTTATTGCAAGGAGAGTTGTCGGTGGGGCAGCTCGTAGATCGCGTGCCTCTAAGCCAGTCGGCGCTGTCTCAACACCTTGCGTGGCTTCGTAAAGATGGCCTGGTGGCCACGCGTAAAGAAGCGCAAACCGTGTATTACTCGCTAAAAAGTGATGAAGTCGAGGCGGTTATCCAGTTACTACATGATCTGTATTGTAAGGAAACCGTGGATTCACCCAATCCTTAAGCCATAAAAAAACCGGCCGAGGCCGGTTTTTTTTATCTCTTTGCAAAGAGCAAGATTACAGCGCTTTAATTTGTGCTGCAAATGCTGCTTTGTAACGAGCGGCTTTGTTCTTGTGGATCAGGCCTTTGGTGGCTGAACGATCAAGAATAGGCTGAACTTGTGCAAAAGCAGCGGTTGCCGCTTCTTTGTCGCCTGCAGCGATAGCTGAAGCAGTTTTCTTCATATAGGTGCGCATCATAGAGCGACGGCTTGCGTTGTGCTGGCGACGCTTCTCAGACTGGATCGCACGCTTCTTAGCAGATTTGATATTCGCCAAGGGTCTAACTCCCAAATCTTTTTGTTCGGTGACATTTCAAGGCGGAGGACTATGCCTCTTTTTACCTCTATTGTCAATTCATTTGTGCAAAGATCCGCCGCTCCAACGATGTGTTGGCGCTGCGGGGTTATCACAGTTAATATGGCGGCTGATTCTATCAGCATTTCAGCCCCGACGTCACCTATATTTCCATTTCTTATCGGTGTCAGCGATGGCGCGACAGCGGAAAGAAACAATAAAGGCGCGACAGTGACGCGCATTGGGCACGTGTTTTCAAGAGGTAACCGTGAGTAAGCGACTTTTACGCTCTGGGCTCATCGTGAGCACCATGACTTTGGTGTCCCGTGTTTTAGGGTTGGTTCGTGATGTGGTGATCGCGAATTTGATGGGGGCAGGAGCGGCCGCCGATGTGTTCTTTTTCGCCAACAAAATTCCGAATTTTCTGCGCCGTTTGTTCGCGGAAGGGGCCTTCTCACAAGCGTTTGTGCCCGTATTAACGGAATATCAAGCGCTCGACAAAGAGGATGACACGCGCGCACAATCGCGTGAGCTGGTGGCGAATGTGGTGGGCACCTTGGGTGGCTTGGTCACCCTTGTCACCTTGCTCGGGGTGGTTGGCTCGCCAGTGTTAGCGGCGCTGTTTGGTACCGGATGGTTTGTTGATTGGTTAGAAGGGCGACCTGATGGGGCTAAATTCGAGCTTGCCAGCTTGATGCTGAAAATCACCTTCCCGTACTTGTGGTTTATTACTTTCGTGGCGCTATCGGGCGCCATCCTGAATACGCTCAATAAGTTTGCCGTTTCGAGCTTTACCCCTGTTTTTTTGAATATCGCGATTATTGCCGCGGCGATAGGGCTCTCCCCGCATCTTGCTCAACCTGAAATTGGCCTAGCGATTGGTGTCTTTGTTGGGGGGGCGGTTCAGCTTTTATTTCAACTGCCTTTTCTCGCTCAAGAAGGCATGTTGGTCAAACCTAAATGGGGATGGCGTCATCCTGGGGTAGTGAAAATACGTGAGCTAATGATTCCGGCGCTTTTCGGGGTCTCGGTGAGCCAAATTAACCTATTATTCGATACCTTTATCGCCAGTTTCTTGATGACAGGATCGATCAGTTGGCTGTATTACTCTGATCGTTTGCTTGAGTTTCCGCTCGGTTTGTTTGGCATCGCCATCGCCACCGTTATTCTCCCTGCGTTATCGAAAAAGCATGTGGATCAATCGCCTCAGCAATTTTCCGCCACCATGGACTGGGGGGTGCGTATGGTGTTGCTCCTTGGGATCCCAGCGATGGCGGGGTTGATCGTGCTGGCTAAACCGATGTTGATAGTGCTCTTTATGCGGGGTGAATTTGGCGTCCCCGACGTAGAGGCGGCGAGTTTATCCTTGATGGCCTATGCGTGTGGTTTGGTCAACTTTATGGTGATTAAGATCCTTGCGCCTGGCTACTACGCCCGCCAAGATACTAAAACGCCTGTTAAGTACGGGGTCATTGCCATGGTAAGTAACATGGTTTTTAACGCCATTTTTGCTTACTTGTTTAGTTATGTCGGGCTGGCCATGGCGACCGCACTTTCTGCGTTGATTAACGCCGGCCTGCTCTATCAAGGATTACACCGCCAAGGTATTTATCAGTTATCGCGGGCGACCCTCGGCTTTATTAGCAAACTCGTGTTGGCGGTGAGCGTGATGATCGGCGGGTTGTATCTGGTGATGCCTGCGTTGTCTCAATGGGTGTCTATGTCCTTGCTATCGCGAAGCGTAACGTTAGGCGGGCTTATTGTGGGGGGCGGTGCGCTTTATCTTGTCACCGCCTTGTTGGTCGGTGTGCGGTTGAGTGATATTCGACACCGTGGATGATAGAAAGCGCGGATTATCAATCCAGGGCTGATTGCCGGCGCTGACTAGTATATAATCCGCCAGTTTTAATAGTTCAAATAGTCAGCAGGCGATGGAATTAATTCGAGGCATCCACAACATCCGGGCGCAACACCGAGGCTGTGTACTGACCATCGGGAATTTCGATGGTGTCCACCTAGGTCACCAGGCTGTTTTGCGTCAAGTGGTTGAGAAGGCCAGAGCCCTTGACTTGCCTGCGACTGTGATGCTGTTCGAGCCGCAACCGCTCGAGTTATTCCTTGGTGAGCAAGCGCCTGCGCGATTATCGCGATTGCGGGATAAATACACCCAGCTTGCCAAACTGGGCGTCGATAGGTTGTTGTGCGTCAGTTTTACCCCGGCTTTCGCCGCCATGAGTCCTGATGCCTTTGTGGACCGCTTGTTGGTCAATCAATTGGGTGTTAAGTTTCTGGTTGTGGGTGACGACTTTCGCTTTGGCCTTAAGCGAGCGGGCGATTTTTCCCGTTTAGCGCAAGCCGGACAAGAGCATGACTTTGCGGTTGTCAGCACTGAAAGCTTTTGTGTCAGTGATCGTCGCGTGAGTAGCACCGCGATTCGTGATGCGCTTTCCGCGGGTGAAATGAAAGCCGCGGCCGATATGCTGGGGCGTCCTTATAGTATTTGTGGCCGGGTTGCCCACGGGCGCAAGCTGGGGCGAACGATTGGTTTTCCTACGGCGAATGTGTTGCTTAAACGTCGCGTTTCACCTGTGTCTGGTGTTTATGCGGTAACGGTGGCCATCGACGGGCAATCATTACCTGGAGTGGCAAATGTAGGACATCGCCCGACGGTCAACGGCACGCACCAGCAACTCGAAGTACACCTTTTTGATCACACGCTCGACTTATATGGCAAACAGCTTGAAGTGAGCTTGTTACATAAGTTGCGTGACGAGACCAAATTTGCGTCAGTAGACGCGTTAAAAATGCAAATTCAACGAGATGCATCAGCCGCGCGTGCGTGGCTGGCTGATGCCAATAATGTCTAGAGTGTAACCTCCATACGGAATCAATAATCAATGAGTGACTACAAAGATACCTTAAACCTGCCGGAAACCGCGTTTCCGATGCGAGGTAATCTTGCTAAGCGTGAGCCTGATATGCTCAAGCGTTGGTACGATGAAGATCTTTACGGTGCAATCCGTCAAGCGAAGAAAGGCAAAAAAACATTTATTTTGCACGACGGTCCTCCGTACGCGAACGGCAACATTCATATTGGTCACTCTGTTAATAAAATTCTCAAAGACATTATTATTAAATCGAAAACGCTGGCGGACTATGACGCACCGTACGTCCCTGGCTGGGACTGCCACGGTCTGCCTATCGAGTTGATGGTAGAGAAAAAAGTTGGCAAGCCAGGTCAGAAAGTTTCTACCGCCGAGTTCCGTGAAAAGTGCCGTGAATATGCCGCCAAACAAGTGGAAGGCCAAAAAGCGGACTTTAAACGCCTTGGCGTGTTAGGTGAGTGGGATAAGCCTTACCTGACCATGGATTTTAATACCGAAGCCAATATTATCCGTGCATTGGGTAAAATTGCCGGTAATGGCCATCTACACAAAGGCTTCAAGCCTGTGCACTGGTGTACAGACTGTGGCTCAGCGCTCGCGGAAGCCGAAGTTGAGTACCAAGATAAGACATCACCGTCGATTGACGTGACTTTCCGCGCGGTTGATGAGCAAGCATTGGTTAACGTATTTACTCTAGCTGGCGATCACCAAGGTGAAGGCCCAGTATCCGCGGTGATCTGGACCACCACCCCTTGGACCTTGCCGGCGAACCGTGCGGTCGCGGTCGCGGCGGACTTGGAATATGCCTTAGTCCAAGTCGAAGGTGACCAGCCACAGCGCTTGATCCTTGCCGCAGAGCTGGCAAAAGATGTGATGGATCGCGCGGGCATTGAGCACTATCATAACCTTGGTTTCTGTAAAGGTGAAGCGCTAGAGCTTCAACGCGTGCAGCATCCTTTTTACGATTTTGATGTGCCGGTTATCCTAGGCGATCATGTTACCACCGAGTCCGGTACGGGTGTGGTTCATACGGCGCCGGGTCATGGTCAAGAAGACTTTGTGGTAGGACAAAAATACGATCTCGAAGTGGCTAACCCGGTTGGCAGCAATGGTGTTTATCTGCCGGATACGCCACTGTTTGCTGGTCAACACGTGTTCAAAGCCAACGACAATGTGATTGAAGCGCTGAAAACGCACGGGGCGTTGCTGCATCATCACGCGTATGAGCACAGCTACCCGCATTGCTGGCGCCACAAAACACCGATTATTTTCCGCGCGACGCCGCAATGGTTTATTGCCATGGACAAAGCAGGTCTGCGTGACAAAGCGTTGCAAGAGATCAAGAACGTTGAGTGGATCCCGGACTGGGGACAAAGCCGCATTGAGTCCATGGTAGAAGGGCGTCCAGACTGGTGTATTTCTCGCCAGCGTACTTGGGGCGTACCCATTGCCCTGTTCGTGCATAAAGAAACCTCCGAGCTGCACCCGGATACGCTCAACCTGATTGAGAAGGTGGCTCAGCGTGTAGAAAAAGCCGGTATTCAAGCGTGGTGGGATCTCGATCTAAACGAACTGCTAGGCGATGACGCTGACCAGTATGAGAAAGTTTTGGATACCCTAGATGTGTGGTTTGACTCTGGTGCGACGCACTATGCCGTGGTCAATCAGCGTGATGAGTTTAACGGTCAAGAAGCCGATATGTACTTGGAAGGCTCGGATCAACACCGTGGCTGGTTCCAGTCATCGCTGATGACGTCAGTGGCAATTAAAGGCCACGCGCCTTACCGCCGCGTACTGACGCATGGCTTCACCGTTGATGGTAACGGTCGCAAAATGTCGAAGTCGCTGGGTAACACCATCATGCCGCAAGATGTGATGAACAAGCTGGGCGCTGACATTCTTCGTTTGTGGGTGGCATCAACCGATTACACGGGTGAGATCAGTGTGTCGGATGAAATTCTCAAGCGCAGTGCTGATGCTTATCGTCGTATCCGTAATACCTCGCGCTTCTTGCTCGCTAACCTACACGGTTTTGATCCTAAAGCTGACTTGGTTGCACCAGACGATTTGGTGGCGGTCGATCGCTGGGCAGTGAGCCGCGCTCTCGAGGCGCAACAAGAGATCACTGCCGCGTATGATGCGTGTAACTTCCACCAAGTAACCCAGCGCTTAATGCAGTTCTGCTCGATTGAGATGGGCTCGTTCTATCTCGATATCATCAAGGACCGTCAGTACACCGCCAAAGCAGGCAGCCATGCGCACCGCAGTTGTCAAACGGCGCTGTTCCACATCGTAGAAGCACTGGTACGCTGGATGGCACCGATTATGTCATTTACTGCCGATGAGATCTGGAATGAGATGCCGGGTGAGCGTAATCCGTTTGTGTTCACTGAAGTCTGGTATGACGGCTTGTTTGACCTAGAACAGCAGGCTGTGCTGAATCAGGCTTTCTGGGCGAAACTGCTTGATGTGCGTGATGCAGTGAACAAAACCCTTGAGCAAGCGCGGAATGAAAAAGTCATTGGTGGCTCATTAGAAGCGGAAGTCACCCTCTATGCTCCCGCTGATTTTGCCGAAAAGCTACGCTTGATGGGTGATGAACTTCGCTTTGTATTGCTGACCTCGAAAGCAACTGTAGTTGCCGGTGACGCGCCAGCGTCTGCCACGCAGACGGAACTCGACGGATTGGCCGTAGAAGTGGCGGCATCAAGCGCGGCCAAGTGTGAGCGCTGTTGGCACCACGTTGCTGATGTCGGCACCATTGCAGGTCATGAAGAGATCTGTGGCCGATGCGTGACCAATATTGCAGGAGAAGGCGAAACTCGCCAATTTGTGTGATGCAGACTCTTTCCCTCTCACAATCAGGATGGCGCTGGCTTTGGCTGGCGCCACTGGTCTTTGCACTTGATATCGGCAGCAAGTGGCTGGTGATGCAAACCATGGAATACGGGTTTGCGAATCGGATTGAAGTATTGCCTTTCTTTAACCTGACGTACGTGCACAATCATGGCGCGGCGTTCAGTTTTTTAAGTGATGCGGGTGGCTGGCAACGTTGGCTTTTCAGTGTTATTGCACTGGGGGTGAGCGGGTTATTGGCGTATTGGATGCGGCATACCCCGGCCGATAAACGCATGATCAATATTGCTTATGCAATGATCATTGGTGGGGCCCTGGGTAATCTGTTTGATCGTCTTGTGCATGGCTATGTGATTGACTTTCTAGATTTCTATCTCGGTCAGTCGCACTGGCCAGCGTTTAATCTCGCCGATTCGGCGATTTGCGTGGGCGCGGCATTGATTATTTTGGATAGTTTTCGTCAAGGCCAGTCATCGACCAAACATGAGTGATGCGTATCTATCCCCGTTACCGCGACGTTCTAAAAGGATGAATCATGACAGCAATCACAGCGTCTAGCGAAGTCATTATGCACTTTACCATCAAGCTTGAAGATGGCTCGGTCGCCGATACCACCCACAATGCGGGTAAACCGGCGAAGCTGGTAATGGGCGACGGGAGTTTGACGGAAAACTTTGAAACTTGCCTTCTTGGCTTAAAAGAAGGGGAGTCGAGCAGCTTCACCTTGGCACCAGAGGATGCATTCGGCCAACCTAACCCGGATAACATCCATCACATGGATCGCCGTCACTTTGGTGGAGAAACGCCCGCAGAAGAAGGGGCGATCATTGCCTTTAGTGGGCCGCAAGGACAGGAGATCCCGGGGATTGTGACGGCAGTGACGGGCGATTCCGTCACGGTTGATTTTAACCACCCGCTGGCTGGGAAAACCGTCATTTTTGATGTTGAAATTATAAGTGTGCAATAAAGGCGGACACATGAAGATCTTACTTGCCAATCCCCGTGGTTTTTGCGCAGGGGTTGACCGTGCCATCAGTATTGTTGAGCGCGCGCTAGAAATCTATCAGCCTCCCATTTATGTCCGTCATGAAGTGGTGCATAACCGTTTTGTGGTGGAAGGCTTAAAGCAGCGTGGGGCGATTTTTGTTGAGCAGATCAGCGAAGTGTCTGATGACAGTATTGTGATTTTCTCCGCCCACGGCGTGTCTCAGGCCGTGCGCAATGAGGCCAAGTCGCGTCAGTTAACCGTGTTTGATGCGACCTGCCCGCTAGTGACCAAGGTGCATATGGAAGTCGCGCGTGCCAGCCGTAAGAACATGGAAGTGGTACTGATAGGCCATGCCGGCCACCCTGAAGTGGAAGGCACCATGGGACAATACGCCAGTGAAACCGGTGGGATGTATTTGGTCGAAACCCCAGAGGATGTGTATACCTTGGAGGTGAGCGATCCGGATAACCTGCATTATGTCAGTCAAACCACCCTGTCGGTCGACGAAACCGCGGATGTGATTGATACTCTGCGTAAGGTGTTTCCTAACATCCAAGGACCACGCAAAGACGACATTTGTTACGCCACCCAGAACCGCCAAGATGCGGTGCGCGATTTAGCGCAAAGCTGTGACGTGATGGTGGTTGTCGGCTCAAAAAATAGCTCTAACTCAAACCGTCTGCGTGAGTTATCCGAAAAACTGGGAACGCCAGGTTATTTAACTGACACGGCAGAAGATATTGATCCGGCTTGGTTTGAAGGCAAGCATACGGTGGGGATCACGGCCGGTGCGTCGGCACCAGAAGAGCTAGTGGATCAAATTATCGAGCGTATCAAGCAGCTGGGTGCGACCCATGTTGATAACCTTGCTGGGCGTGAAGAAAACATGTTTTTTGAAGTGCCTAAAGAGCTACAAATTCGTGAAGTCACTTAGGGTGATGAGCAAGACGATGAGGGGAGCAAGTGCTTCCCTTTTTTTCGCCAATATACAAGTGCCAAGGAACGCGCTAGAGTGGTGGGTTACCGAGAAGGAGCCAGTGAACTGGCAAAGTGACAAAGGGGAAAATCATGGTACGTATTGCCATAGCCGGTGCGGCTGGGCGCATGGGGCGCAACCTTATCCAAGCGGTTTCACAGTATCCAGGTGCCGTGTTAGGGGCGGCGAGCGAAAGGCCGGAATCTAGCTTAGTCGGCACCGATGCAGGCGAACTGGCAGGGATCGGCCGCTTGGGCGTCAATGTGGTGGACGATTTGCGCAAAGTCAGTGACGACTTTGACGTGGTGATTGATTTTACCGCTCCCGCTGCAACCTTGGCCAATTTAACGCTGTGCCAAGAGGTCGGTAAGCAACTGGTTATCGGTACCACCGGCTTTGATGAGGCGCAAAAACAAACCATTGAAGAGGCGGCATCCTCGACAGCGATGGTGATGGCGCCCAACTACAGTGTGGGTGTGAACCTTGTCTTCAAGTTGCTTGAGCAGGCGGCGAAAGTGATGGGCGACGAGTGCGACATTGAAATTGTTGAAGCGCACCATCGCCATAAAGTGGACGCACCATCAGGTACTGCATTAGGTATGGGTGAAGCGATCGCGGGGGCGATGGGTAACCAGCTTAGTGACGTGGCGGTTTATGCCCGTGAGGGGATCACTGGCGAGCGGAGTAAAGACGAAATTGGCTTCGCGACCATTCGAGCTGGGGACATTGTTGGCGAACACACAGCGATGTTTGCCGATATTGGCGAGCGTGTCGAAATCACACACAAGGCCTCTAATCGTAATACCTTTGCTAAAGGGGCGGTACGTGCCGCGGTATGGCTCAATCAGCATCAACGCGGTTTATACACGATGCAAGATGTCCTCAATCTTAAATAATTATTCATCGCGCTTCGGCGCGATGTTTTTTTATCCCCTCTTGTTTGCTTTGCCACGTTTGCTTTTTATTTTCTTCTTTCTTGTTTTTTATACGCCTCTCAAGCGCTTTAAGTGACAAAGTCGCTTTCATCAGTGTTTAGTAATGCAAGGTAAACGTTTGCGAGTTTGATTTCATTTTAAAGAGAGAAAACACGAGCAATAAAAGAATCTCAGTGCTCGATTTGGGTGTTTTTTGTCCGTAAATCGCGGTTTAGGTTTGTTTTTATGGTGCTTTGATGGCGCTTTGTTAGTGAGTGACTAATAAAATAAAGAAAAATACTGTGCTTTGATTGACAGCTAGCCGCCTCGTCCCTAGAATGCGCGCAATTTGTCAAAATTCAGCTTGACGCGGGTTTTGATCTTAGATGGAATACGTGAATGCAACGTTAGTCGTAAAAAGTGCATTTCTATATAACTGGA
Organism: Salinivibrio sp. SS3; assembly: GCF_001722105.1. Lineage (NCBI taxonomy): Bacteria > Pseudomonadati > Pseudomonadota > Gammaproteobacteria > Vibrionales > Vibrionaceae > Salinivibrio > Salinivibrio sp. SS3. Next base: position 65,542 of record NZ_MEBQ01000017.1, read on the forward strand.
GGTTGTCTTGAGCAAGTCTGCGCTCTTAGTCCTAGAAGATGGGACAGTGTTCCACGGTACCCCGATCGGCGCTGATGGCACCGCGGTGGGAGAAGTGGTTTTCAATACCTCGATGACGGGGTATCAAGAAATACTCACCGACCCCTCTTATTCCCGTCAGATCGTGACACTCACCTATCCCCACATTGGCAACACCGGCACCAACACCGAAGACGAAGAATCTAGCCAAGTCCACGCCCAAGGCCTCGTCATTCGTGATCTCCCCCTGTTAGCCAGCAACTTCCGCAATCAACAGTCCCTTTCTGATTACCTCAAACATCACAACATTCTCGGCATTGCCGATATTGATACGCGCAAACTCACGCGATTATTGCGAGAAAAGGGCGCGCAGAACGGCTGTATTGTGGCCGGCGATAGTGTAGATGAGGCATTGGCGCTGGCGAAAGCGCAGGACTTTCCTGGCTTAAAGGGAATGGATCTCGCCAAAGAAGTGACCACCAAAGAAAGTTACCGCTGGACGCAAGGCTCTTGGCAGCTTCATCAAGGCTTGCCCGAGGCTGCCGTAGAAGGTGAGCTGCCGTATCACGTGGTCGCCTATGACTTTGGAGCCAAACGCAATATCTTGCGCATGTTGGTTGACCGAGGTTGTCGCTTGACTGTGGTGCCGGCGACGACGCCGGCTGATGAGGTGTTGGCGATGAACCCCGATGGTGTCTTCTTATCCAATGGTCCCGGCGACCCAGCACCATGTGATTACGCGATTGAGGCTACACAAGCGTTTTTAGAAGCAGGCGTGCCTGTCTTTGGTATTTGCTTGGGCCATCAGATATTGGCGCTGGCGAGCGGCGCGAAGACAGTGAAAATGAAATTTGGCCACCACGGCGCTAACCATCCGGTGAAAGACCTAGACCGTGGCGTGGTGATGATCACCAGCCAGAACCATGGCTTTGCCGCCGATAAAGACAGTCTGCCAGACACATTAAGAGCCACCCATGTGTCTCTATTTGATGGAAGTTTGCAAGGTATTCATCGCACTGATAAGCCCGCATTTAGCTTCCAAGGGCACCCCGAGGCAAGTCCGGGGCCGCATGATGCCGCGCCACTTTTTGATCATTTTATCGATCTTATCAAACAACATCGCGCCTAATTGGAGTCGTTGAGCATGCCAAAACGCACAGACATAAAAAGCATTCTTATCCTGGGCGCAGGCCCTATCATCATTGGCCAAGCCTGCGAATTTGACTACTCCGGAGCGCAAGCGTGTAAAGCCCTGCGCGAAGAGGGATATCGCGTCATTCTGGTGAACTCCAACCCAGCCACTATCATGACCGACCCAGAGATGGCCGATGCCACTTACATTGAACCTATCCAGTGGCAGGTGGTGAAACACATCATCGAAAAAGAACGCCCTGACGCCGTACTGCCAACCATGGGTGGTCAGACAGGTTTGAACTGCGCTCTGGATCTTGAACGCCATGGCGTGTTGGCCGAATTTGGCGTGGAAATGATTGGCGCTACTGCTGATGCGATTGATAAAGCCGAAGACCGTCATCGCTTCGATGAGGCGATGCAAAGCATTGGTTTGGAGTGTCCACGCGCGGGTATCGCCCACAGCATGGATGAGGCGCACAAGGTGCTCGACGAAGTGGGCTTTCCTTGTATTATCCGCCCCTCCTTTACCATGGGCGGCACTGGCGGGGGCATCGCCTACAACCAAGAAGAGTTTAAAGATATTTGCGAGCGCGGTCTCGATTTATCTCCCACCAATGAGCTGCTTATCGATGAGTCCCTCATTGGCTGGAAAGAGTACGAAATGGAAGTGGTGCGGGATAACAACGACAACTGCATCATTGTCTGCTCGATTGAAAACTTCGACGCCATGGGGGTCCACACGGGCGACTCTATCACGGTTGCGCCAGCACAAACCCTGACGGATAAAGAATACCAATTAATGCGTAACGCATCCTTGGCAGTGCTGCGCGAAATAGGCGTTGAGACCGGCGGCTCGAACGTACAATTTGGTATTAACCCCAAAAATGGCCGTATGGTGATCATCGAGATGAACCCGCGGGTATCACGCTCTTCGGCGCTCGCGTCAAAAGCAACCGGCTTCCCGATTGCCAAAGTGGCGGCCAAACTGGCCGTGGGCTTTACCCTTGACGAGTTGATGAACGATATCACCGGTGGCGCCACGCCCGCGTCGTTCGAGCCGACCATTGATTATGTGGTGACTAAAATCCCACGCTTTAACTTTGAAAAATTTGCCGGTGCCAACGATCGCTTAACCACCCAGATGAAGTCAGTGGGTGAGGTGATGGCGATTGGACGTAACCAGCAAGAATCATTGCAAAAAGCACTGCGCGGCCTAGAAGTCGGTGCGGCGGGCTTTGACGAGATGGTAAACCTGGATGACGATACGGCGTTAACAAAAATCCGTCATGAACTCAAAGAGCCAGGCGCAGAGCGGATTTGGTACATTGCCGATGCCTTTCGTGCGGGGATGTCGGTCGATGGGGTATTTAATCTGACCAATATCGACCGTTGGTTCTTGGTGCAAATCGAAGACATCGTCAAGCATGAGCAGCAAGTGCGTGAGCAGGGCTTTGCGGGGCTTAATAAAGCCGCATTGCGTCAGTTAAAGCGTAAAGGCTTTTCCGATGCGCGTTTGGCCGCCTTGTTGGGCGTTTCAGAAATTGAAGTGCGCAAGCTGCGGGACAAATTTCAGATTCACCCTGTCTATAAGCGTGTCGACACCTGTGCTGCTGAGTTCTCGTCGGATACGGCCTATATGTATTCCACCTACGATGAAGAGTGTGAGTCACAGCCGACAGATAAGAAGAAAATCATGGTTATTGGCGGTGGCCCTAACCGCATTGGGCAAGGGATCGAGTTCGATTACTGCTGTGTTCACGCGTCATTGGCCCTGCGTGAAGACGGTTTTGAAACCATCATGGTTAACTGTAACCCAGAAACCGTTTCTACCGACTATGACACCTCTGACCGTTTGTACTTTGAACCCATCACTCTAGAAGATGTGCTGGCGATAGTGAACGTTGAAAAGCCTGAAGGGGTCATTGTTCAGTACGGTGGGCAAACGCCTCTTAAACTGGCCCGTGACTTAGAAGCGGCGGGTGTGCCGATTATCGGTACCAGCCCAGATGCGATTGACCGTGCCGAAGACCGTGAGCGTTTCCAAGATGCCGTACAGCGCCTTGGCCTCAAACAACCTGCCAACGCGACAGTCACTGCACTGGAGCAAGCGGTGGAGAAAGCCAAAGAAATTGGTTATCCGTTGGTGGTGCGTCCGTCTTACGTATTGGGCGGACGGGCGATGGAAATTGTCTATGATGAGACCGACCTGCGCCGCTACTTTAATGAGGCAGTGAGTGTCTCGCACGAATCTCCCGTGCTGCTGGACCATTTCTTGGATGATGCGACGGAAGTGGACATTGATGCGGTGTGCGATGGTGAAACGGCAGTGATTGGCGGCATCATGGAGCACATCGAGCAAGCTGGCGTGCACTCTGGTGACTCCGCCTGCTCGCTGCCCGCGTATACGTTAAGTGACGATATCCAAGATCGCATGCGTGAACAGGTGCGCAAGCTAGCGTTGGAGCTAGGCGTGAATGGATTGGTCAATACGCAATTTGCGGTGAAGGATGATGAAATCTATCTCATCGAGGTCAACCCGCGCGCTGCTCGAACGGTGCCATTTGTCTCTAAAGCGACGGGTGTTCCTCTGGCGAAAATCGCTGCGCGCGTCATGGCAGGCCGCTCCCTGGCTGAGCAAGGGTTTGTCAAAGAGGTGATCCCGCCTTATTACTCGGTGAAAGAGGTGGTGCTACCGTTCAACAAATTCCCAGGGGTTGATCCATTGCTGGGCCCTGAAATGCGTTCGACCGGTGAGGTGATGGGCGTGGGGGATACCTTTGCCGAAGCCTTTGCAAAAGCAGACCTCGCCTGCGGTAAAGCCTACAGCGAGGGCGGACGGGCCTTGTTATCGGTGCGCAATAATGACAAACAGCGCGTGGTGGATTTAGCAGCGAAGTTACTCAAGCTTGGCTTTGAGCTCGACGCGACCCATGGCACCGCGGTGATCCTTGGTGAGGCGGGTATCAATCCGCGTTTGGTCAATAAGGTGCATGAAGGGCGACCACACATTCTTGATCGTATCAAAAATGGTGAGTACAGCTACATTGTCAACACCACGGAAGGACGCCAAGCGATTGAAGATTCAAAAGTCTTGCGTCGCGGCGCGCTCGCAGCCAAGGTGAATTACACCACTACGCTGAACGCCGCCTTCGCCACTTGCATGGCGTTAACAGCGGCGGACATGAGCAAGGTCAACCCTGTGCAATCTTTGCATGCACGGGTGCAGACCAAATCATAACGGTACGACTGTCAACGCGTATCAGCCCGCCATCTTGGCGGGCTTTTTTATTCAGTGAGATTGGGCCAGTGTCGCCGTAACTGACCGCGGATCAGCGCCATATAAAACTCACGCTCAAACTGAGTAATCGGCGAGGGAACATTCTCCGGCTGCGCGTCTTCCTCGGGATGATAATGACTGACAAGTTGCACTACGATGTGCTGTTTTCCTGAATCATCTTCTAGCATCCCAGCCAAATTAAAGCTGCCATACAGCGAGCCACTTTTGGCCTTTAAACGTCCTTTTATGGGCGCATGACGAATGCTCTGGCGATACTTGAGGGTACCATCCACGCCGGCAGTGGGGAGCATTTGAGTCATGCCCAGTGTCGGATGCGTGGTGATATAATGCATCACCTGCGCCAGTTGGCGGGCGCTGAGACGGTTATTACGAGACAACCCGGAACCATCGACCAGCACGGCCTGTGATAGGTCAATCCCAGCCTCCTGTAATATCGCCTTCACCGCTGCAACGCCATTGCGATACGAGCCAGGCTGCTGAAAGTAGCGGCGCCCTAAGGCTTTGAGAAGGTTGTCGGCAATGAGGTTGTCAGAGTCGCGCAGCATCCTAGTGAGCAGGGAGGTAAGGGGGGCTGACTGGTGACGAGCCAGCTCGCGTGACTGACTGGGTGCCCGCGCCACGCGAATATCGCCTTTCACACGCACATTCAGGCGCGCGAGCTCATCGGCCACAATGGCTTTGACGTAAGTCGATGGCGTTTGTACGGCAAAGTTGAGTGGCAGAGGACGCGCCCGATGCGGGAGGCAACCGGAAAAATAATAGGTGTTTTTTGCTGTCGCGGTGAGATCGAGCCCGCAATGGCGGGTAGCTTGTTCGTCCTCGCTTACCGCTCGCGCTTGGTTCTCTATTGAAACGGGCTGATGGTCAGGGACATGTACGCGTGTCAACCTGCTATCAGGTTGGCTATAAATCGCCCCTTGCACACAGTTGTGATTGAGGGTGATTGCCGTGGAAGGCGCACTGTAGCAGACCGCTAAAATATCCCATGGCCAGCCAGGCGCACGGGTGCGACCAGCAAACGCGTGTCCATCCAGATAGAGATTGTTAATGGTATCGAGACCGCGACGCGGTAATTGACTCAGCAGTTGACGAATATCTTTTCGAGTCAGTAACGGATCACCATTAAAAATAAGGGCGATGTCATCACCGCTTTGCACCAATCGGGTGGAAAAACGGAAGGTGCTGGGTAAATAAAGCCGGGCGGCGAGTCCGGTGAGAAGCTTTTGTGTACTGGCTGGGGGTAGCAGCGCATCGGCTTGCTCACTGATCTGGGGGTGATTTTGCTCCACATCACTCACCCATAGCGCGACTTGGCTGCCTTTAGGCAGCAACGGTGTCAGTTGTGCCAGCGTTAACGACGCCGCCGAGGCCGACGCAAACGGCACCAGGAAAATCGTCATCAGAGCGAGATGGCGAAAAAGAGCGGAAAGCATGATAAAAGCCTTTTTATTTGCGCATGCATGCCATCCTACCCTGTCTAGCCTTGAAGACAAGCGGTTCGGGGCGGACAACCCACTCGTTGGGCTGATGATAAAGTGGATAGCCGCAAAGTGGATCGCAGATGGATGGCTCACGCTATCGCCGGATAAGAGATGATTTTGCGCGAATTCTTGTTTACAATCTAAAAAAAGCGTTGAATTCCGCCGCGCCCAGATATTTTATTTGGGCGTGGCTTTGTTTTGCCAAAATCCCTTTGCTGTGGATTGAAAGAGGTAATGTCATTTATGGATAAAGTGCCAATGACCGTACGCGGTGAGCAGCTGCTACGAGAAGAGCTGGACAAGTTGATCAAGCGTCGCCCTGAGATCTCCAACGCCATTGCAGAGGCGCGTGAACTCGGTGACTTAAAAGAAAATGCAGAATATCATGCGGCTCGTGAAGAGCAGGGTATTTGTGAGGCGCAAATCCGTGACATCGAGTACAAGCTGTCGGTGGCACAGGTGATTGATGTCACTAAAATGCCGAATAATGGCAAAGTGATTTTTGGCGCGACGGTCACCTTGATTGACGTGAACACGGACGAAGAGGTGACCTATCGGATCGTGGGTGATGATGAAGCCGACATCAAAGCGAATTTAATTTCGGTGAATTCTCCCATCGCCCGTGGCCTGATTGGAAAAGAAGAAGGGGAAGAAGTGAGCATCACTACCCCGGGTGGCGTCAAAGAGTTCGAACTCGATAGCGTCGATTACGTATAGAAAAGTGTTACTGAATGTAACCCTTCTCCGATGCTGAGACAGTAAAAAGGCCGCAATGCGGCCTTTTTGTTATGCGATAGCACAGACTGATCACGCACGTAACTATTTGCGTGGTAATTCAATTTTGCGATCTTCGCTTTGGCGATAAATCACCAAGGTTTTACCGATCACCTGCACTTTTTCGGCGCCGGTTTCCCGAAGAATGGCGTCGACAATCAGGTTTTTGGTCTCACGGTCTTCTGAAGCGACTTTCACTTTAATCAGCTCGTGGTGGTCAAGTGCAAGCTCAATTTCAGCGACCACGGCTTCAGTTAAACCATTGGCGCCCATTAAGACGACAGGCTTAAGGGGGTGAGCCAGTCCTTTGAGATACTGTTTTTGTTTGGTGCTGAGTTTCATGTTGGCTCGATTTCTATTTGCTAGGGGTTGAAAACATGCCATTCTAACGCCATCTCACCACAAACTGAAACACTAGAAAGTGGGCGGATGGCAAGCACTTGGTCTGCTGGGTGAGAGTAAGTCTGTCTTTGAGAATAAGCTAACGCACACAATTGTCTGAATTTTATATGAATGTGGTGCGATGGGTGGGCGTAGTAGGAACAACATGGCGAATAAAAAACACTCTGCCAGCTCAGGACGCTGGTTGAAAGAACACTTCGACGATAAATACGTTCATGAAGCGCAGAAGAAAGGGTATCGGTCTCGGGCGATTTTTAAGCTAGAAGAGATTCAGCACAAAGATCGCATCTTGAAACCGGGAATGACGGTAGTGGATCTGGGCGCTGCCCCCGGAGGTTGGTCACAATATGCTGCAACACAAGTCGGCGATGACGGGCAAGTGATTGCTTGCGATATCTTACCGATGGATTCCATGCCAGGTGTTAGCTTTCTGCAAGGGGACTTTCGCGAACAAGCGGTACTCGATACCTTGCTCGAGCGCATTCAACCCAACCAAGTTGATGTGGTGATGTCTGACATGGCGCCAAACATGAGCGGTAATCAGGCGGCCGATCAACCCAAAGCGATGTATTTGGTCGAATTGGCATTAGAAATGTGCCGTGAAGTGCTGGGACCGAAAGGCAGCTTCGTGGTAAAAGTTTTTCAGGGCGAAGGCTTTGATCAGTATTTGGCCGAGGTGCGTAAAATGTTTACAGCGGTCAAAATTCGAAAACCCGACTCATCCCGTGCAAGGTCGCGAGAAGTCTACATTGTGGCTACAGGTTATAAACTGTAGTACCCTTACATTTATCTATCTCAGTTATGCGAGGCTAACACCTTGAGTGACATGGCAAAAAACTTGATTCTGTGGCTGGTTATCGCCGTTGTCTTAATGTCTGTGTTCCAAAGCTTTGGACCAGGAGACAGCGCCGGTCGTCAAGTCGACTATACCTCTTTCGTACGCGAAATCGGCAACGATCAAATACAGGAAGTAAAATTTGACGATCGTGAGCTGAGTGTCACCCGACGTGACGGCTCACGCTATGTCACCTTTATGCCTGTGATGAATGATCCAAAGTTGTTGGATGATTTGCTTAATAAAAACGTTCGCGTGAAAGGGACGCCACCTGAAGAGCCAAGCATGTTGGCATCGATCTTCATTTCTTGGTTCCCAATGCTACTGCTTATCGGGGTGTGGATTTTCTTCATGCGCCAGATGCAAGGCGGTGGCGGCAAAGGTGCCATGTCGTTTGGTAAATCGAAAGCCAAAATGATGAGTGAAGAGCAGGTTAAGACCACCTTCACTGACGTCGCTGGCTGCGATGAAGCGAAAGAAGACGTGAAAGAGCTGGTGGATTACCTGCGCGATCCAAGCCGTTTCCAAAAACTAGGCGGTAAAATCCCAACCGGCGTATTGATGGTCGGCCCTCCAGGTACCGGTAAAACCTTGCTCGCCAAAGCGATTGCCGGTGAAGCGAAAGTGCCGTTCTTTACCATTTCTGGCTCTGACTTTGTGGAAATGTTCGTGGGTGTGGGCGCATCACGTGTCCGTGACATGTTCGAACAGGCAAAAAAAGCCTCGCCGTGTATCATCTTTATCGATGAAATCGACGCCGTCGGTCGTCAGCGTGGCGCTGGGCTTGGTGGTGGTCACGACGAGCGTGAGCAAACCTTGAACCAGATGTTGGTCGAAATGGATGGCTTTGAGGGCAATGAAGGCGTTATCGTCATTGCGGCGACCAACCGTCCAGATGTCCTCGACCCAGCGCTGTTGCGTCCTGGCCGTTTTGACCGCCAAGTGGTAGTCAGCTTGCCAGATGTGCGCGGTCGTGAGCATATTCTTAAAGTACACATGCGCAAAGTGCCACTCGGTAATGATGTTGATGCCTCACTGATTGCGCGTGGTACGCCAGGCTTCTCAGGCGCTGACTTGGCTAACCTTGTTAACGAAGCGGCATTGTTCTCTGCGCGTGGTAACAAGCGTGTAGTGTCGATGGTCGAATTTGAACTGGCGAAAGACAAAATCATGATGGGTGCAGAGCGCCGTTCAATGGTGATGTCGGAAGAAACCAAAGAGTCAACGGCGTATCACGAAGCGGGTCACGCCATTGTTGGTCGCTTGGTGCCAGAACATGACCCGGTTTACAAGGTCTCCATTATCCCGCGTGGGCGTGCATTGGGTGTCACCATGTACTTGCCTGAGCAAGACAGGATCAGCATGTCGCGCCAGCATCTCGACTCGATGATTTCGAGCCTGTACGGCGGCCGTTTGGCAGAAGAGCTGATCTACGGCAAAGAAAAAGTCTCGACAGGGGCATCGAACGACATCGAGCGCGCGACCGATATTGCCCGCAAAATGGTAACGCAATGGGGCTTCTCAGAGAAGCTGGGTCCACTGCTTTATGCAGAAGAAGAAGGTGAAGTCTTCCTAGGCCGCTCTATGGCACAGACCAAGCACATCTCCGATGAAACGGCTCGACTTATTGACGCGGAGATCCGTGGCATCATCGATCGCAACTACGATCGCGCCAAGCAAATCTTGGAAGAAAACCTGGATATCATGCACGCGATGAAAGATGCCTTGATGAAGTACGAAACCATTGATGCGGCGCAGATCGATGACTTGATGGCTCGCCGTGATGTGCGAGAGCCTGCTGGCTGGGAAGGTGGCGATGGGGGGTCATCCTCTGATGATACTCCAAGCAAGCCGGATGCCTCGAAAGCGAGCGCGTCTGACGAATCATCTGACGACAAAAAGCAAAAACCGCTTGATTCAGAAAACCAGTCTGAAGCGTAAATACCCATGAATACAAACCCCGATACGTCGGGGTTTTTTTGATCGTGCTCGGAAAAACGCATGCAAATAACACACAATAACCTCACACTCTCTCTGACCCGCCCCGTCATCATGGGGGTCTTAAACGTCACGCCAGATTCCTTTTCCGATGGCGGCCAATTTCAGCACTGTGATAAAGCGGTCGAACGTGCGATGCAGATGCTCGCAGACGGCGCCACCATTCTCGATATTGGTGGCGAGTCGACGCGCCCAGGTGCGGCCGATGTCGATGAGCAAGACGAGATTAATCGTGTTGTTCCCGTCATTGAAGCGATTCGTGAGCAATCTGATTGTTGGATTTCAATTGATACCAGTAAAGCAGCCGTCATGCGTGCCGCAGTCAATGCGGGTGCCAACGTCATTAATGATGTGCGCGCATTACAAGCGCCTGGGGCGTTGGAAGCGGCAGCAGATCTGCAAGTGCCTGTATGCATCATGCACATGCAAGGGCAGCCACGAACAATGCAAGCGGCCCCTGACTACCAAGATGTCGTTGGTGAGGTGAAAACGTTTTTAGCGGCACGTATCGATGCCTGCACTGAGGCGGGGATCCATCGACAGAATATCATTCTGGATCCTGGCTTTGGTTTTGGTAAGACGTTGGCGCATAACTATCAGCTTCTTGCTGACCTCGATGCTTTTCATGACTTCGGATTACCTGTATTAGCAGGCATGTCACGCAAGTCAATGATTTATAAAATGTTAGATAAAACGCCGCAGGATATTCTGGGCGGTAGCCTTGCCTGTGCCACCTTAGCCGCGGCGAAAGGCGCACAGATCATTCGCGTCCATGATGTGAAAGAAACCGCTGATGCGCTCAAGGTTGTCGCCATGACAGCGCGCGTAAAAAATGAACTAGGAGAAGAAAAATAATGACAGAGCGTAAGTATTTTGGCACCGATGGTGTGCGCGGCAAGGTGGGCGAATTTCCCATTACGCCGGAATTTATGCTAAAGCTTGGCTGGGCCGCAGGTCGCGTGTTGTCGCAACAAGGCACGCGTAAGGTACTGATTGGTAAAGACACGCGTATTTCTGGTTATATGTTAGAGTCGGCGCTCGAGTCAGGGCTGTCTGCGGCGGGATTGGAAGCGGCCTTTACCGGCCCTATGCCGACACCTGCGATTGCTTACTTAACCCAAACGTTCCGCGCGGAAGCCGGGATTGTGATTTCGGCCTCGCATAACCCGCATTACGATAACGGGATTAAGTTTTTCTCCTCCGAGGGCACGAAACTGGCTGATGAGGTTGAGTTAGCGATTGAAGCTGAGCTCGAAAAAACATTGACTTGTGTCGAGTCGGCGGAGTTAGGTAAAGCCAGCCGCATTAACGACGCGGCCGGGCGTTACATCGAATTCTGTAAAGGCACCTTCCCCAGCGCGTTGAGCCTGAGTGGGTTAAAAATTGTGCTCGATTGTGCTCACGGTGCCACCTATCACATTGCGCCTTCTGTGTTTCGTGAACTAGGTGCGGAGGTGACCACCATTGGCTGTGCCCCTAACGGCACCAATATTAACGATGAGGTGGGAGCCACGGACGTCCGTGCGTTACAAAAACACGTCCTCGAGCAAAAAGCCGATTTAGGCATTGCTTTTGACGGGGATGGAGACCGCGTCATCATGGTGGATCACCTTGGCAATAAAGTCGACGGCGACCAAATTGCATATATTATCGCCCGCGAGAGCCTTCGTCGTGGTGAATTAAAAGGCGGAGTGGTTGGTACCTTGATGACCAACATGGGGATGGAGCTTGCACTTCAGTCTCTCGGTATTCCGTTTGCGCGCGCCAAAGTGGGCGACCGTTATGTGATGGAGCTGCTGCAAGAGAAAGGGTGGCGGATCGGTGCCGAAAACTCGGGTCACGTCATTGTGCTGGATAAGGTCACGACCGGCGATGGCATTGTCGCTGCATTACAAGTGTTAGCGAGCATCGCCGCGACGGGCATGGATCTAAAAGCGTTGAGTGACGGGATGACCTTGTTGCCTCAGGTATTAGAGAACGTCCGTTTTAGTGGCACGGTTGACCCGTTACAAAGCGAGCCGGTGCTGGCAGCGAAAACCAATGTCGAGCAAAAGCTGGGCGAGCAAGGGCGTGTACTGTTACGTAAATCCGGGACAGAACCTTTGATTCGAGTGATGGTTGAGGGACCGGATACCGACAAGGTTCACGCTTATGCGCTTGAAATCGCAGAGGCTGTGAAGGCGAATTGTTGATAACGGTCGAGCGGGTGGTCATAGATTGCGCAAACAGCGTCGAAATCAAGGTTTTTTGCAATTTCCTCTTGTTTCGTCACCGCGCTTTCGCTAGTATTCACCCGCTCCCAACGAAGGGGGCTGCGCTGGCTGAGAAGTAACACTGCCGGCTCAACAACCTGGAGCATAGGTGGAACCATGTACGAAATTCTACTTGTGATTTATCTGTTGGCCGCAATCGGTGTAATTGGCCTGGTTCTGGTTCAGCAAGGTAAAGGCGCAGATATGGGAGCCTCGTTCGGGGCTGGAGCATCAAATACAGTATTTGGCTCTGGCGGCTCTGGAAACTTTTTAACCCGAATGACAACCGGTTTTGCAATTGCATTCTTTGCGTTAAGTTTGGTGCTGGGTAACCTCACTGCACACAAACCTGAAGCAAAAGGCGGTTTTGAAGATTTAAGCGAGCCTGCTACACAACAGCAAGCGACGCCAAAAGAGGACGAAATCCCTGTTGATAACAGTGAGATCCCTCAGTAAAAATTGAGCCGAGGTGGTGGAATTGGTAGACACGCTATCTTGAGGGGGTAGTGCCTTATAGGCGTGCGGGTTCAAGTCCCGCTCTCGGCACCAAGTTCACAAAGGGCATTAGCTTGCACCTTTGTTGCAAAAAGCGATATAATAATCGCAATCGGACGCGGGATGGAGCAGTTTGGTAGCTCGTCGGGCTCATAACCCGAAGGTCGGCGGTTCAAATCCGTCTCCCGCAACCAATTTTAGGTTCGTGAAGTGAAATATCAGGTTGAACGTAATCAACACGACCTCCGGTCGGCGCCGTTGCACGGCGCGATAAAATCCGCTTCTCGCAACCAATTTTAGGTTGGTGAAGCGATAAAGTCCGCTTCCGCAACCGAATTTGAGTTTGTTGTTTAAATAACGGCTAAACTGAATAACGCGTCAGCGTTTCTTGTCAAAGCCACGCTGACCGGGCTAGCCATGTGCTAGCCTTTTTGCCCTCGGGGGCAGCACAAAGCGGACCAATAAGCCTTTGTGTAGAGAGTTACTCTCTCGTTATTGCTGAGATGATTCCGACACCAGCGATAACGGCTATGCTAGCGACTTATGTTGATAGCATGGCATCAGGGTCCAGTTACATTAAACCCCGATCTTCGGGGTTTTTTGTTATCTGAAGAAGACCATTCGGATAGTAACTGGGCTTTTAAGCCCTTTTTTTATTTCTGGGGTTTGGAATGACAGGATTAGAGAAACAACTGACTGAGCTTTTGGCCGCGCCGGTTGAGGCGTTGGACTATGAGTTGGTTGGGCTTGAATTTGTTCGAGCTGGCCAGCATTCAACATTGCGTATTTTTATTGACCATGAAAATGGCATTACCGTCGACGATTGTGCCGACGTGAGCCGTCAGGTCAGTGCCGTGTTGGATGTAGAAGACCCAATCACAGTGGCTTATAACCTTGAGGTGTCATCACCCGGGGTTGACCGTCCACTGTTCACCGCTGATCATTATCAGCAATTCATCGGGCATGAAGTGAACATCGTGCTGAAAATGGCTATGCAAAACCGCCGTAAGTGGAAAGGAGAAATTCTTTCTGTCGATGGCGATACCATCACGGTTCGCGTTGACGGCCAAGATGAGGCGTTTGCCTTGAGTAATATCGCCAAAGCAAACCTGGTTCCTTCATTTTAAGAGTAAATGAGGCATTAGTAGATGAATAAAGAAATCTTGGCTGTTGTCGAAGCGGTCTCAAACGAAAAAGCCGTTCCCCGTGAGCGTATTTTTGAGGCACTAGAAACCGCACTGGCAACGGCAACTAAAAAGAAGTACGAAGCCGACATTGATGTACGTATCGCCATTGATCGCAAGTCCGGTGAATTCGATACATTCCGCCGTTGGCTCGTGGTTGATGAAGTCACCCAGCCGACGCGTGAAATTACGTTAGAAGCGGCACAATACGAAGACGAGACCCTAGAGTTGGGCGGTTACGTTGAAGATCAGATTGAATCTGTTGCCTTTGACCGTATTACCACCCAAACCGCCAAACAAGTGATCGTACAAAAAGTCCGTGAAGCTGAGCGTGCACAAGTGGTTGAGCAGTTCATGGACAACGAAGGTGAGCTGGTAACCGGTGTGGTTAAGAAGGTTAACCGCGATGTGATCATCGTTGATTTGGGTAACAACGCGGAGGCGGCTATCCAGCGCGACGATCAGCTGCCTCGTGAAAACTTCCGTCCAGGCGACCGTGTACGTGGCTTGCTGTATGCCGTCCGTCCAGAGGCGCGCGGTTTCCAGCTGTTTATGACCCGCTCAAAGCCGGAAATGCTCAGCGAGCTATTCCGCATTGAAGTGCCAGAAATTGGCGAAGAAATGATTGAGCTGATGGGCGCGGCGCGTGATCCAGCGTCGCGGGCGAAAATTGCGGTTAAAACCAACGACAAGCGTATTGACCCTGTTGGCGCCTGTGTCGGTATGCGTGGTGCACGTGTGCAAGCCGTATCGACCGAGCTAGGTGGCGAGCGCATTGACATCGTGCTTTGGGACGATAACCCTGCACAATTTGTGATCAATGCCATGGCACCGGCCGACGTAGCCTCTATCATCGTCGATGAAGACACGCACTCCATGGATATCGCTGTCGCGGCGGATAACTTGGCGCAAGCCATTGGTCGTAATGGTCAAAACGTTCGTTTGGCGTCTCAACTAACCGGTTGGGAACTGAACGTGATGACAGTTGAAGATCTACAGAAAAAGCACCAAGAAGAAGCGCAAGCCTCCGTCGAGTTGTTTGTGAAATATCTCGATATTGACGAAGACTTTGCCGAAACCTTGGTAGAAGAAGGGTTTACCACCCTTGAAGAAGTGGCCTATGTGCCAACCAGCGAAATGCTCGAAATCGATGGTCTAGACGAAGACACCGTCGAGATTTTGCGCGCACGTGCCAAAGAAGCGTTGACCACCATCGCGCTGGCACAAGAAGAGTCGCTGGGAGACGTTGAACCTGCCGAAGATTTACTGGCTCTCGATGGTCTTTCTCGTGAAATGGCTTTCAAGCTGGCCGCGAAGGGCGTGAAGACGCTGGAAGATCTGGCTGATCAAGGCACTGACGATCTGTTAGATATTGACGGATTAGACGAAACCAGTGCGGGCGAGCTAATTATGGCCGCACGTAATATCTGCTGGTTCAGCGACGAAGCGTAAAGACGGCAAAGGAGGAGCAGAATGTCAGAGGTTACAGTACATACGCTGGCGAAGGAAATTGATACGCCAGTCGATCGTCTGCTGAAGCAGTTTAAAGAAGCTGGTATGCAAAAGTCGGCTGACGATCAGGTAAGCCAAGATGAGAAACAAGCTTTGCTCGCGCATTTAAAGCGTGAGCACGGTGATAACGGCAATGCTCCGACGCGTCTGACGCTTCAGCGCAAGAAACGTAGCACACTGAGCGTGTCAGGGGCTGGCGGAAAGAACAAAGATGTCCAAGTTGAGGTGCGTAAGAAGCGTACCTATGTGAAGCGTAGCGAGCTTGAAGAGCAAAAGACAGCGCAAGAAGCGGAAGAGCAAGCGAAACGCGAAGCCGAAGAAAAAGCGCGTCTAGAAGCGGAAGAGCAAGCGAAACGCGAAGCAGAAGAGAAAGCCAAGCGTGAGGCGGAAGAAAAAGCCAAACGTGAAGCAGAAGAGAAAGCCAAACGCGAAGCCGAAGAAAAAGCTAAGCGTGAAGCCAAGCCGCAAGCGCAACCGAAAACTGAGCAGTCTACAGAAAACGCAGCGGATACTGCTGCAGCTCAAACTGCTGATGCGCAAGCGAAGAAAGAAGCTGATGAACTTAAGCGTCGCCAGGAAGAGGAAGCCAAGCGTAAAGCTGAAGAAGAAAGTCAGCGGCAGTTAGAAGAGGCACGCAAAATGGCAGAAGCAAACCAAGAACGCTGGTCAGATCAAGACAAAGCACTCAATACCATGGAGGCGGCTGATCACCATACAGTCACTTCCGAGTACGCCCGTGAGGCAGAAGACGAGGCGGATCGTCGCGAAGAAAGCGCGGCGCCACGTCGTAAGAAAAAGAAAAAGGCCAATGCAGCCGAAGATAAAACCATTCGTGGCCGTCGTGGCAAAGGTGGGAAAGGCAAAGGCCGCATGGCTAAGCCATCATCGATGCAGCATGGCTTTAAAAAGCCAGCGCAGAAAGTAAACCGTGAAGTTGAAATCGGCGAAACCATCACCGTCGCGGAGCTGGCCAACAAGATGGCTGTTAAAGGCGCCGAAGTCATCAAAACCATGATGAAAATGGGTGCGATGGCGACGATTAACCAAGTGATCGACCAAGAAACCGCGCAACTAGTGGCGGAAGAAATGGGCCATAAAGTTATCCTACGTAAAGAGAACGAGCTGGAAGAGGCTGTACTCTCGGATCGTGATAGCGATGCACCCGTCGCACCACGTGCGCCGGTGGTAACTATCATGGGTCACGTTGACCACGGTAAAACCTCGCTGCTTGACTACATCCGTAAAGCGCACGTTGCGACGGGCGAAGCGGGCGGTATTACCCAGCACATCGGTGCGTATCACGTACAAACCGACAATGGCATGATCACCTTCTTAGATACCCCTGGACACGCCGCGTTTACCGCGATGCGTGCACGTGGTGCGGGTGCTACGGATATCGTTGTCTTGGTGGTTGCCGCTGATGATGGCGTGATGCCACAAACCAAAGAAGCGATTCAACACGCGAAAGCGGCCGGTGTGCCTTTGATTGTGGCCGTCAACAAGATGGATAAAGAAGGCGCTAACCCTGACAGCGTGAAAAACGAGCTCGCACAGTATGACGTTATCCCTGAAGAGTGGGGTGGTGAAAACATCTTCGTGCATGTGTCGGCAAAACAAGGTCAGAACATTGACGGCCTGCTTGAGTCTATCTTGCTGCAATCAGAAGTGCTTGAACTGAAAGCGGTTGAGCAAGGCATGGCGCGCGGTGTGGTAGTTGAATCACGTCTTGATAAAGGCCGCGGTCCTGTCGCGACAGTACTGGTTCAAGAAGGTACCTTAAACAAAGGTGATATCGTTCTGTGTGGCTTGGAATATGGCCGTGTCCGTGCGATGCGTGATGAGAATGGCCAAGATGTAGAGCATGCTGGTCCGTCGATTCCGGTTGAGATCCTCGGCTTGTCTGGTGTGCCAGCAGCCGGTGACGAAGCCACGGTTGTGCGTGACGAGAAGAAAGCCCGTGAAGTGGCGCTGTATCGTCAAGGCAAGTTCCGTGACGTGAAACTGGCGCGTCAGCAAAAAGCCAAACTGGAGAACATGTTCTCGAACATGGCTGAAGGTGAAGTGGCTGAGCTGAATATCGTGCTCAAGGCGGACGTACAAGGTTCTGTCGAAGCGATTGCCGATTCACTGGTCAAGCTGTCAACGGATGAAGTGAAAGTGAAGATTGTCGGCTCAGGTGTCGGTGGTATCACTGAAACTGACGCCGTCTTGGCTGCCGCCTCCAATGCGATCATTTGTGGCTTTAACGTGCGTGCCGATGCCGCAGCACGTAAGACCATTGAAAATGAAAGCTTGGATCTGCGCTACTACTCTGTCATCTACACCATGATTGATGAAGTGAAACAAGCGATGAGCGGTATGCTTGCGCCTGAGTTCAAACAAGAAATCATCGGTCTGGCAGAAGTCCGTGACGTGTTCAAATCACCGAAACTGGGCGCCATTGCTGGTTGTCAGGTTTCTGAAGGTGTGATTAAGCGTAACAACCCAATCCGTGTACTACGTGAAAACGTGGTTATCTACGAGGGTGAGCTAGAATCACTGCGTCGTTTCAAAGATGATGTCAACGAAGTGAAGAAAGGCTACGAATGTGGTATCGGCGTGAAGAACTACAATGACGTTCGCGTGGGAGACCAAATCGAAGTCTATGAAACGGTTGAAATTCAGCGCTCAATCGACTGATTAAGCGTATAAATCAACCAGGTTGTTTGGATACACCGTGGGGGGAGGCGCATGCGCTTACCCCCATTTTATTGAGAGAAAAGAAAATGGGTAAAGATTTTAGCCGCACAGACCGCGTCGCCCATCAGCTGCAAAAAGAAATTGCACTGATACTGCAGCGCGAAATCAAAGATCCGCGCATTGGCATGGTCACTGTCTCTGACGTTCAGATTTCACGTGATCTGGCGTACGCGAAGGTTTTCGTCACGTTTTTAACCGTTGACGAGCAAGCGCCGACAGAAAGCCTCAAAGCCCTCAATGAAGCGAGTGGTTATATCCGCTCTTTGGTTGGAAAGGCCATTCGTTTGCGTGTGACCCCTGAGCTGACGTTTGTTTTTGATGAGTCACTCACTGAGGGAATTCGTATTTCCAACTTGGTAAGCAAAGCGGTGCGCAGCGATGATGAGCGCCGTGGTGAAGATGACAAAGGTGAGGAGTAACAGATGGCGCGTCGTCAACGTCGTCGAGGTCGCCCCGTTGATGGGATTATCCTGCTCGATAAGCCCACGGGCATGACCTCTAATGATGCCTTACAAAAAGTAAAACGTATCTTTTTTGCCGAAAAAGCAGGCCATACAGGTGCGCTTGATCCGCTCGCAACCGGTATGCTGCCTATTTGCCTGGGCGAAGCCACCAAATTCTCCCAGTTTTTGCTCGACTCTGATAAGCGTTATCGCGTGGTTGCAAAGCTGGGTGAGCGCACGAACACCTCTGACGCCGATGGCGACGTGGTAGAAACCCGAGACGTGAAAGTTAACCTAGGCTTACTCGAGCGTTGTATTGCTAAGTTTCGTGGTGAAACCCAGCAAATTCCTTCTATGTTCTCGGCGCTGAAATACCAAGGTAAGCCTTTGTATGAATATGCGCGTCAAGGCATCGAGGTGCCACGTGAAGCGCGTACCATCAAGGTGTATCAGATTGAATTGCTGCGCTTTGAAGGTGATGAGATTGAAATGGAAGTGCATTGCTCTAAGGGCACTTATATTCGCACTATCGTCGATGATCTGGGTGAAATGTTGGGCTGTGGCGCGCATGTGACGGCCTTACGTCGTACTGGCGTATCAGCCTACCCAACGCGCCAGATGGTGACGCTTGAGCAACTGGAAAGCTTGCTCAATCAAGCCAGAGAGCAAGAGATCCAGCCCAAGCAGCTGCTCGATCCTTTGTTGCTGCCCCTCGATACCGCGGTGCAAGATTTGCGCGAAATTAACTTGCTGCCGGTGATGGCCAGCTATGCATTGCAAGGGCAAGCGGTTCAAGTGCCTAATGCACCCACGAGTGGTTTTGTTCGCCTCACCGCGGGTGATAAGCGCCACTTCATCGGTGTGGGAGAAATCGACGCCGATGGTTTGGTCGCCCCACGCCGTTTGGTGGCCAGTCGCCAGCCTGAAGCGCGCTAAAAAACCGACGCTTCGGCGCGTGTTTTTACAGGAAAAGCGGCGTGGATAGATTGCTACCTTAGACGAAAGTCAGTAGAATACGCGCCTTCGGGCACCGGCTGAATCAGAGATTGGCTGGTGCATGATAATCACACACTCTTATTAGGAGAGCATTATGTCTCTGACTGCAGAAGCAAAAGCACAAATCGTTGCTGATTTTGGTAAAACTGAGAACGATACGGGTTCACCAGAAGTTCAAATCGCCCTTTTGACCGCATCAATCAACGATCTGCAATCGCACTTCGCTGAGCACAAAGGTGACCACCACAGCCGTCGTGGCCTGCTACGCATGGTTTCACGTCGTCGTAAGCTGCTGGACTACCTGAAAAAGAACAACGTTGACCGTTACTTGGACGTTATCAAGCGTCTAGGCATCCGTCGCTAAGATTCTGGAGAAAAGGGAGCTCAGGCTCCCTTTTCTTTTTCTGCTAATTCTTACTCTATTTGTACATCCCTCCGATTCTAGTCTTCCATTCATTGCTTGTGTCCTTCTTACTGAGCGATTGAAACCCCTGCCTTTTTCAGTCTCAACCCATACTGGTAGCTGTGACGCTTGCGCTTTCTAAATGAACTCGTGATTTTTCGTCATTAAAAATGAGACGCGCACAAGGACGAGTCAGAGGGCAGTACCCTGACAGTGGATAAGGTGTAGCGGCTTGATTGTTGTAGTGGTAAGTAGTATTTGCTCGCCTACCTTATACGTCGGCTTTTTGTCAACTGGTTAGTTGTTGCTTTGCGTTTAGGTGCTACACTTTATTTATAAATTGTGGTACGGGTTCCAGTGGCCCAACCTTTGGAGAAGGAATATGCTTATGTTAACTAAACTATTCGTGAATACTCGTCTTGCGCTGGAATCGTTTGCGAAGGATGACCGTGGTGTAACAGCGATTGAATATGCGATCATAGGTGTGGCAATTTCTGCTATCGTCTTAGCCGTATTCCAAGGCGATGGTGGCCTTCAATCGGCTCTCGAAGGAGCGATTAGCGCAATAACGTCAAACATCACGGCGGCGGCGGCGAACGAGTAATTGATATAGATGTTGGGTAAGAGTGATTACCGCAGTCTTGTTACTACTTTCGACATGCTGTCTATCTTGGATAATTCTAGGAGACTTGAAGTATAGAAAAATAGGGCATGGCGCCGTTGCAGTCATTGTGCTTATAAACGTTTTCATTGTTTATTGGTACAAGTTGCCAATAGACAGAGCACTTTTTCAGGCCGGCCTGGTTTTGTTGGCTGGCTTTATTTTATTTTGGCTCGGCGTGTGTGGCGCGGGAGACGTGAAGTTACTCGCGGCGATAAGCCTCGCGGTGAGCGACTATTGGTGGCCGTGGATGTTGCTTTTAACCGCTACCTTGGGTGGCATTGTCGCATTAGGGCTTTTGCTGGCGAGTGGGTTAGGGAAGCCGGAATGGCGAGCAATGGGGGTCCCCTATGCGCTAGCCATTGCTCCATCGGGATGGTTGGCGATTTGGCTAACGCTAATCAGTGCGACGTAACCCAGACGCTTGAAGATACCGAGTATAATAATGGGTGGCCACCCACATAAAAACACTATCCGTATAACAATATAAGCGGATTTAGCTGCCTCCCCACTCATAGCGTTATCTATCTACCATTGCGGAGAGTGAATACGAATACCTTAGCGCTTCGCTTTTTACTTGTCTTAGGTGGTCAGAGGGACTATGAACTCAAAATTACTCTCTATTCTTGCACTAGCCGCTATTTCGATTGGTTTGTACGGATTACTCCAAAGCGACGAGCCTGAGACCTCCTCTCAGGAAAAGGCGAGTGCACCTTCCCCTGAAGTGACTTATAAAGTCATTTCGCTAAAAGCGCCTGTCAATCGTGGTGACTCGATAACACGTAGCAAATTAATCATTGAAACCTGGCCTGAGAATAAGGCTAACCAAATGGGAATCGATAGTGATATGGCACTGCCTGAATCAGGTGACAGCCCCTTGATCGCAAGAGAAGCGCTTGTCGCAGGCGATATCTTATACCCCGATAAAATTGTATCACCAGAGAGTCCAGACTATCTTGACTATGTGACTCGCGCAGATCGCATTCCTTTCCCGATAAAGGTTTCTCCGACTGCTGTGGTGGGGGGGGCTGTGCGTGCAGGCACATTGGTGGATATTATGGCGTTAGCGTCTACTGACCAGAACTTAGCCAATGAAACCACGGTTCGTAGCTTTCGTGGCGTTTCTTTATCGCCTGTACTAATTGGGGTGAAAGTACTGAAAGTCGACCAACAGCAGCAAGAGGCGACACGAACCGAGCCAGCATCAACAGAAACGACGCTCATTCTAGAGTTAACTCGCAAGCAAGTGGCGACCATGACCATTGCAAAACGGATTGCTCAGCTTGAAGTGCACAAATCTTTTGGGAAAACGCCAGAGCAAGATATGTCTGCCAATGCGGGTGATGTGCTAGAAGACTATCGCGCTATAAAAGAGTTTCGTGCCGACTCAGCGGTAATAAAGTAAGGGGCCCTGATGAAAAAAACATGCTTATACCTCCGATGGATGGGGTTAATGGTAATAAGCTTGGCCGTACTTGCAGCCCAGGCGTCGACAACTGTGATGAACTTGCCTAAGGGACAGGCACAGGCGTTTCATGTTAATAAAGTGATTGGCTCGGTATTCATTGCTGACCCTGCTATCGCTGATTATCAGGTCATTGATAAACAGAAGGTGGTCGCATTCGGCAAAACGGTGGGATCCACGACTTTGTTGGTTTTTGATGAAGAGGGAAAGACCATAGTGTCGCGACAGTTGATAGTGAATCAGAGCATGGTTCATCTTCAACAACAAATACAGCTTCGTTATCCCGAACTAGATGTGTCTATTTATAACTTAGCAGAGCAAGTGGTGCTAAGTGGCCTTGTTGCGAGTGAGGAGCAGAAACAAGATATAGAGCGACTCGTCGGGGAGTTGTTATCCAAGCCTTCTACCCAAGACGAGATAGAGTGGGACACAGGTGACGAAACGTACAACCTTGGGTTTATGCGCCGCTACCGATACGAAGGTATTGTCAACAACTTAGAAGTCGCGACAACCAAGCAAGTGAATGTTCAGCTTACAGTGGCAGAAGTATCAAACTCGTTCATGGAAAAGTTTGGGGTCGACTTTAGCTCTGGTGGCCGAGGAAGTGGGATCTTTGTCAATCCGTTAAAGCGCTTTAGTGCCAGCGACATTATCACAGTGATCAGTGCAGTCGGTGATGACAATGTTGGGCAAGTGCTCGCAGAGCCCAACTTATCAGTGCTTTCTGGTGAAACGGCTAGCTTTCTTGTCGGCGGTGAACTGCCTGTCGTCACACGTATTGATGGCGGCGTGAACGTTCAATACCGCGAATATGGAGTTAAGTTAGAGCTTGCGGCGGATGTGCGGCGCGATGACAAGATCAAACTCGCATTGATGCCAGAAGTGAGCTCGCTCGATCAGCAATTTAGTAACGATGCGTACGATTTGCCTGCCTTAAAAACTCGAAGAGCACGGACCACGGTTGAACTGGGAGATGGTGAGAGCTTTGTCCTAGGGGGGTTGCTCAATAGCGAAGAGCGCGAGTCATTATCCAAGATACCTTTTGTCGGTGATATACCTATCCTAGGTGCGCTATTTCGTCACACAGAAACGCAGCGCAATAAAACCGAACTTGTCATTATTGCTAAGGTGAACTTGGTGAAGCCAATTCAATCTGACCAAGTTGTTATCCCTCGTATACAGCGTACTTCAACGCTAGAGCGATTCTTCGCGCTGGATGCTGTGCCTGAGCAGGCGCCATTGCGACAATGGCTACGTAAAGGAGGCTTTATCCAATGAAAAGTCCAAGAATATGGGCCCTTTTTACTGTGTTAGTGGCTGGGATCACGGCTTGTACGCCTGCGTATCAAACGGAAGGTGTGGGAGTTTCCGTCACCCCAGTGACGTATAAATTGTCTTTAACCGCACAGTCTAGCACTGGCGATGCCAGTTTTGATGAGTTTATCCGTTTTGTTTCCCACCATCAGTCACTGATATTAACGCAACCCATACACTTAAGCTATAGCTCGAAAGCAGGTGCTAAAAAAACGGTCAAAGCGCGCAATTACCTCCTAGCCCAAGGGGTTGATAAAAAAAATATCCATGAAAAGGCAATGCCACTGCGCGAGGGTGATTGGCAAGTGGCGTTGTATTCTTATCACGTTCAGACAGAGACCTGTGAGCCAGTCACAATTGCCGATACTCACCCGAAGAAAAGCGGTTGTGTATTAACTCACAATCAATGGCTGTCGAAAGTCCACCCTGAGAAAGGGCTAAGTATCCCGGATGTTAGTCATGAACAAGGCAATTATTGATGTTTGATCTCGTTGATATACTAAAGAGCAATCAGTCGCAGCAAGATGACAAAGATAAGATAACCTCCGTTCTCTTCTATCAAACGGAGCCTTGCCGCTCTCTCGTTGAAGAAGCCTTTAGATTTGAAGGCGTCTCTGCGCCTGAAATATGTAAAAACTCGGATATGGTCATTACGGATCATGTGCGCCAGCAAAGTGTTGAGATTGTCTTGGTTGAGCTTAATAGCAGCCAAGATGTGACGGGTGATGCGCGCCGAATTAGCCACTTATTACCGAGTCATGCCTCTGTGATAGTCATTGGTAGTGAAGATGCAATTTCAACGATTCGTAACCTCAAACAGATGGGTTTTTATTACTTGTTCTGGCCCATCACTAAGCAAGAGCTAATCGATTTCGTTCGTAGTGTGAGTGATAATCGGCAGAGAAATCGTGGTGTAGGACAAAATAGGCGTGCCAAGCGGATCTCTGTAGTTGGTACAAAAGGAGGAGTGGGTACAACCCTAGTTGCTTCTGAATTGGCGCATCAACTGGTTTCAGAAAAAAAGGCATCCTGTATCGTTGTGGATCATAACTATACCAGTGGTGATTTGGATATCATGCTCGGCATTAAAAAATTTGAAAAGCGGGAGGTGCAAAAAGGCGCATTTTCATCAAGTCTGGACTTATCTTCTGCTCAGAGTCTACTGACGAAACACAGTGAGATGCTGTCTGTCCTCGCATTGTCCTCCTCGCAGTATAGTGCTGATGAGTTGAATGATTATCACAATAGCGCCGCTGACATTCTATCGTCTGAATGTAACTTTATTATCGAGGATGTATCCGGATCATCAGGCTTTACTCATCGGAATCAGAAGCGCTGGCTTAGCAGTGATTGTATTATTCTGGTTCTTACGCCAACGGTTGCGGCCTTGCGAGACGCTGGTCGGTTAAAGTTAAGTATTGATTCGATGGATGAAAACGCGCGACCTCGTTTGATCCTTGTTGTCAACAATAATTTCCCTGGAAAGTTTGCAACTGTTACCGAAGATGACATTGAAAAGTTTTTGCAATGTCCTGTCGATGTGAATATTCCTTTTAATGGGAAAATAGGCGAATTATTACTCGAGGGAGAGCGGATAGCACGAGCAAAGATCAATGCCTCAGGGTCGATACATAAACTTGCCTCGCTAGTTGTGGGTGAGTCAGTGGAAGCATCTTCAACCTTAGCAAAGTTAACCAACCTTTTTAGCAGAAAGAGGCAAGCTGAGTGATTGGCACCAAAGAAGTTTATGTCAAGATTCGCAAACAGGTTTTTGACGCTTTGGATCCAAATGTGGTCGCCGATGTTTCGCGAGAGGAGCTTGAGAAACAATTAGAAAGCGCTGTTGAACTATTGATCAACCGTGAACAATGGCCACTGAGTAGTACGGTAAAAAAAGAGTTTGTTAAATACTTAACGGATGAGTTGATTGGCCTAGGCCCGCTACAAAACCTGATGGACGATGAAACGATCACGGACATTATGATCAATGGCCCTGATTCCGTTTATATTGAGCGTAATGGCCTTGTTGAGCGTGCACCTGTTACTTTTATCGATGAGAACCAACTAAGAGAAATCGCAAAGCGTATTGCCTCTCGCGTCGGGCGTCGAGTAGATGAATCCTCACCCACTTGTGATGCGCGCCTAGAAGATGGTAGCCGTGTGAATATCGTTATTCCACCGATATCGATTGATGGAACAGCGATTTCTATCCGCAAATTTAAAAAACAAAGCATCGATCTCCAGAAGCTTTGCGAATTTGGGGCTATGAGCCCTGAAATGGCGCAATTGTTAATGATTGCCGCACATTGCCGCCTCAATATATTGATATCAGGTGGTACGGGCTCGGGTAAAACGACGATGCTCAACGCGTTGTCACAATTTATCGGTGAAAACGAGCGCATTATTACGATAGAGGATGCGGCTGAACTACGCTTACAACAACCACATGTTGTTCGCTTAGAAACTCGTACAGCGGGCATTGAGAATACTGGGCTAGTGGATCAGCGAGACCTTGTTATCAACTCACTTCGGATGCGCCCAGATAGAATCATTGTCGGTGAGTGTCGTGGTGCTGAAGCCTTTGAGATGCTCCAAGCTATGAATACTGGCCACGATGGCTCCATGTCGACGCTTCACGCCAATACACCGCGTGATGCATTAGCTAGGGTTGAGTCGATGGTGATGATGGCCAATAGCAATCTCCCGTTAGAGGCGATTCGGCGCACCATAGTCAGTGCTGTTGACTTAGTGATACAAATCAGCCGGTTGCATGATGGCAGTCGTAAAGTGATGAGCATAACCGAAGTGGTTGGGCTAGAGGGAAGTAACGTCGTCATGGAAGAAATCTTTCGTTTTCAGCCTATGTATCAGCAATCTTCTGATGGGAAAGTGCGCGGTAACTACGTGACTGCTGGTTTGATGCAACGGTCAGTGTTGATGGAAAAAGCCCGCTTCTTTGGTCTGGAAGACAAGCTCTCATCTGCATTCAAAGCTGGGGAGGAAAGATGATTTACTTGGTTATGCTTGTGATCGGTATCGGGCTGCTCATTATTCCTTGGCTTAAAAAACGCAAGCGCTACGACTATCTTGAGGAGTTTAATCAAACAGAGTTTGTTGAATCGGTAGTTGCAAACCAACAGGCTGTCGACTTGAGATCACTGGCCGATAGAAGCCTGTGGGAGGAGTTATTACTTCGCTGGAGTAACTTTAAGAAGCAATTAGGCACGCGACCGATTTTAAAACTGGTGGCGTTGCTTTTTGGCCTTACTTTCGCCTCTATTTATTTTAACCGCCAGTTTTTGCGAGAGTCTCAGTGGCTTATCACACCTGTCATTGTACTAGTGGGTATGTTGGTTTTCTATCGCTGGTTGCAAGGTCGAGAGCGCAAAATGTTTGAAACTGAATTCCCTGATGCGCTCAATATGATGACGAGTGCTGTATCAGCGGGGGAGAGCATTATGCATGCCATCTTATATGTAGGAAATACACTGGAAGGTGATATCGGCCGCGAGTTTCGTATAATGGGGAAGCGCTTACAGTTAGGTGAATCACCGGATGACGTTTTTCGTAAGTCATGCCGGCGTTACCCTTACCCATCCTTTTATTTCTTCGTTATTACTTTACGCGCCAATATGCAAAGGGGAGGGCAGCTGAAAGAGATCATGATGCGGTTGAACCGCATGATGTTTAATGCTCGCTCTATAGAGAAGAAAAAAATGGCACTCACTTCTGAGGCGAGAACATCCGCAAAAATAGTGGCGGCTATTCCATTCTTCTTTCTTTTCATTTTGCAGTACCTGAGCCCAGAAAATTTTGAGTTTGTCATGTTCGACCCGGATGGAAAAGTCATTCTTTACTATGTGTTGATCAGTGAAGCAATTGGCATTGCCATTGTGTGGGGATTAATGAAAAGCGTCCGCTAATACAGGGTAGTCATTATGTCACAGCAGCAATGGCTTTTTTTGGCGTTAATACTAATCGGTTGTGTGATAGCGCTTCGTGGCTTACGTCACTCAATGAAACAAAAGCGCTTCCGAGAATTTAGCGTCAACTCGGCTGACGAGAGAAAGTTTGATTTTTGGGAGCGCGTTGGAACCGCCCTTAGTCAACTCGTCTCTAGTGATAAACAAGATATGGAGCAAAAATTCCTAGCGGCAGGGATCTACGACACACGCTTGAGCAAGTTGTTTATGCCCGCTAAATATATGCTATTAATAGTCGGTGCATCAGCAATATACCTAATTGGTCAATGGCAACAGTGGCCAAGTAAATGGCTATTCATTGTAGAAATATTATGGCTTGTTGTGACGATTATTGGTCCTGATGCCTACTTGGGTATTCGAAAAAAGGCATTGGTAAAATCCATTTCAAACAAACTTCCGTACATGTTAGACCTGATGGCGGTCTGTGTACAAACCGGGATGACGATTGAAGCGTCTATTACTTATCTATCGCGGGAAATGGCAGCTTTTGATCGTGATCTGAGTTTTTTACTCACAAGGGTGAATGAACGCTCAAGAATCGTGGGTCTAGAACAAGCGCTAGAAGAACTCTACATGCGTGTTCCCTCCAATGAAATGCGCAGTTTCGTGATGACCCTCAACCAGAGTTTGCAATATGGAACGTCTATTTATGGTGTGCTAACGACACTTTCATCGGATATTCGCGAAGTGCAATTGCTTCGAATAGAAGAAAAAATTGGTCAGTTGGCAGCAAAAATGTCGATTCCCTTGATTGTATTTATTATGGTACCGATAGTTATTCTCATTGCGGCGCCAGGAATTATGAGGATGTTAGCGAATGCTTAATCTTTTCGTATTGAGATCATTTCCGTTTCTACGACTACTCGTGCCCAGCCTTGCTCTTATCATAACAGGATGTGTGGGGAGTGCCCCACCTCAGGAAAAAACGCTAACTAATGAGCAAGTTCTGGAAAGTAGTGGTAATGATATTGAAATCATTGATTTTTACAAAAACCAGCTGAAAGAAAAAGAATCGGAGGAAGTGAGGATAAAGCTGGTAAAGCGATATCTAGAGATTAAAGATTATGATTCAGCCCGCTTCTACCTTACACCGCTTCTTCAACCGTTTGACGCAAAAGACCCAACCGCTAGTAATGTGTTACTACTCGCTGGAAAGATTTCACTTGGGCTAGAGCAGTGGGCTGAGGCAAGAAAGCACTTAAACAAGGTTCAGCAACTTGCGCCGTCGAATAGCGAATCAGCGAACCTTCTTGGCATACTCTCTGCTCGAGAGGGAAACTTTACGGTTGCACGAGAGTGGTTTAACCATGCGCGCAGCAATATGGCGGATGATCGTACTATCAAAAATAATTTAGCGCTCCTTGATGTGTTTGAGGAACGCTATACAGAGGCTTTACGCCGACTGCAGCCTGTACCAGATCTGAGACAGTTGTCAGATAGAGCACGCGTAACGCTGTCGTTGGTCTATGCTAAAACTGATCAATATTCGGCATTTGAAGTGTTAACAGACAATATGGGCAAGAGTGAGCGCGTATCGCTTTACCAACAATTGCAAGCACTCCCCGTTGCGGATTTTTCTGCGATTCTCGGGGGGAATGCGAATTATGATTCGGTAACGATACCGAATGACGAAGAGCTGACGCAGTCCTCACTTAGTGGGCAGTGAGCGACGGCAGCAAAGTTCCCTTTATCGGAACAGGTAGGGGGTGACTAGGGGATGAATTAAGCAGTGACAGGCGTGATCAACGGCGCACCGATGGGTGGTTCTAGACACGAGGTAGAGGCCAATCAATGATGTTACCAAAGCGAAACGCTCCCTGCCGGCATTCTGGTGTCGCAACGATAGAATTTGTTGGCGGCTTTTTTGCATTTTGGCTAATGTGTGCTGCCTGGGTGGAAATGAGTTTTATGTCATATGTATCGGCGTTGGGCGATTTGGCTATCTCAAGAGCTGCGCAGCATGCGAAAAAACAAAAAACCGAAGATTTTCTACCCGTATTTAAACAATCCCTTAATGATGACAGTAGTCTTTGGCATGCGTTGATCGATGTCGATAATTATCGGATCAGTGTTCATTATGTGAATGAATACAACACCCTTGCCACGATCACGGAGGGCTGTGAGTCTGAAGATGAAGACGATAGAGAAACCGTGTGTGGCGAGCCTGAGAAAGCGCCGATTGCCATTTATAACGTCAGTTATGACTATCAACCTACCTTTAACTTATTTTTGGATAAAAACACTCTTTTTTCCCGTGAAATGATAGTGATACAGGAATACCAACGTGAAACCTTCGCGCTTTAAAGTTCATCAGCAAGGTAACTTTACCGTCGAGTTTGCTATCGTCGGGGTCTTCTTCGCACTGCTGCTGGTGTTCAGTGCCGATATCATCATTAAATTGAGTGTTAAAGGTAAGCTCGATCGTATGGCTTTCTCTGCGGCGAATATCATTAAAGAGCGTACTGAGCTGTTTGGTGAGGACGATTTTGAAGTGGGCGAGGAGCAAGCCGAAGAAGCTTACATCATCGTCAGAAACTCCCTCACGCGCAGCATGACTAATTTTGACAGTAGCAAGCTCGGATTTGCGCTTCATGTTCGTCAAGGGGTTGGAGAGACGGACGAAGAAGATCAAACCAAGATTATTAGCCAGTGGTCTGCACCTTCTGGAACCCTGTGCCAGGCAACGCCCCCGAGTAAAGATCTCAGCTTTACCACGACCTTTGGGCGGCCAGCCACCTTATACCAAGTGACCTTGTGCTACGACACCGATAATTGGTACGGCAATCTTATTGGTGAAGCGTTCTCGCGCGTATCGTCGCGCGCCGTGGTAATGGGGAGATAGTTTATGCGCTTACAACAAGGTTTTGCTCACTCAGCCCCTGGTTACTATCGTCAGCAGCAAGGGCATGCCGCCATTTTATTCGCCCTGTTTATTCCGATACTGTTTGGCATTTTTACCCTAGGTACAGATGGTGCGCGTGCGGTGCAGGACAAGGCGCGCCTAGAGGAGGCGGTTGAAGTGGCAACGCTTGCTATTGCTGGTCAAAATGCTGACGATATTAATGTACAAAGAGAGACCGCTAAAGCGTATATCGCTTACTACTTC
Source organism: Salinivibrio sp. SS3 (assembly GCF_001722105.1). Taxonomy (NCBI): domain Bacteria; kingdom Pseudomonadati; phylum Pseudomonadota; class Gammaproteobacteria; order Vibrionales; family Vibrionaceae; genus Salinivibrio; species Salinivibrio sp. SS3. Next base: position 96,035 of record NZ_MEBQ01000017.1, read on the forward strand.
CCTCAAGCTAGGATAATAGACAACGAGCTTCAAATAACGAAAATATCTTGTGATATCAACCCATCCTGTGATGAAACAGATCCCAATCAACAACCTTTTTTTGAATATCAATTGAGAGCAAACTTGGAACAGCCCTCCTGGTTTCCTGGTAATGAAGCCATCATAGGTTTTGATGATGATTATGGTGTGGCGGGTCAGTCTGTGGCAAGAAAATATCAATCCGAAGCTGTTGATGTGGTGCTAGTATCGGACTTCTCTGCCTCTATGTATAACAATTGGACTGGTGGCAGCCAACAAAAATATCAAGACTTAAAAGATATAATCGCTGAAGTGGCCGACGAGATTAAAAAATATAATAGTTTTTTTTCCGAAGTAGAAAATAGAATAGCCTTCGTTGGGTATGACTTTTATTCATCTCACTGGTTTAACTCTAGAAGAAAGTTTGTCAGGCACCTCAAATTCTCTAGCTATAGTAACTACGGCCCTAATGAGAGCCTCCCGGGTTCAAGGCCGAATGATATCGACTACTCGGGTACGGTGGATGACGTTTTTTTCATGAACAGCTCTGCTCATGAGGCGTTAGATGAATGGGAAGTAACAAATGTATCCTATTTTTACGATCTACCTTTAACCAGTAATGTAGAGGGTTTTAAATCTAATGTTTCTCAGTTCTCTGTTCCTGCTAGTGGCGGCAGTGGAACGTCATCTTATGCTGGGATTATCCGGGGCGCTCAAATACTAAAAGAAGGAACGAACCCTAGACGGTTGCTTTTAGTGTTGTCAGATGGAGAGGATTCTTACCGAACAGTCACTCAGCGTCTCATCGACGAAGGCCTATGTTCGACTATTTATGACGAGCTAAACGAGAGCAAAGACGGAGTCAGTATTAAAGCGCGTATGGTAGTGGTGGGCTTTGACTATGATGTTTTCGAACACCCAGAGCTTAAAAATTGTGTTGGTGGAGAGAATATCTACCAAGCACAAGATAGAGCGGCTATCAAGAACAAAATATTAGAGCTAATCTCTGAAGAAATCGGTCATCTTGCCCCATAACAAGGAGCATCCAATGATTAAATGGATCAATATTGCACTCGTGCTAAGCCTTCCCAATATCGTATGGGCGAGTGACGCCTTATTTGATACCTATTGCATCATGCAAGAAGGATCGGCACATTATCAGGTGACGAGTAGTGAGGGCGTCATCGCGCGCACTTATCAGAATAATAAACTACTCACGGTTGCGCCCCAAACCACTACCAAGGATCAATGGCTGATCGAGCAAATTGATGCACTTGATGTGTCGCCACAGTGTGCCAGTTTTATTAGAAGTCATGCCTATTGGCAAAAAGCGCCCAATTCGCCGGTGGCGCGTGTGCATTTTGATTTTGATACGTCGCGTATTTCTTCCCAAGGCCAAGTGATTTTGCAACGCTTAGCGCAGGCGTTAGCAAAGCACCCATCACAGATCTCGATTACCGGTCATACTGATAATGTCGGCCGCGCACACTATAACCAGCAACTGTCACAGCGACGGGCGAACGCGGTTGTCCCCTTTATTCCGTCTGCTGATGTCAACACAATGACGCTGGACGGGAAAGGTGAAATACAACCTGCTGCGACCAATCACACCGAGAAGGGGCGCGCTATTAATCGCCGTGTCGAGGTTGATGTGTTTTAGCAACCTTTATGTCGAAAGTCATTTTATTAATAAAGAGGGAGTGGCGGCTTTTTAAGCAAGCAGCTTTACCCAATGTAGGGATTCTCTTATACGGAAGTGTACTCACGCTGTCCTTAGTGCTATACAATATTTTTGTTAATGGCAGTTTTTCCTTTGCTGATGGCTCTTATTTCCCTTATCTAAAAATACTCTTTAAGGTAGTAGGGGCACTTTTCTTGGTGAGTTATTTTATATATCTAATTGTTGTTAGAGAAAAGCGACCAATAAGGCAGTTTGGCTATCTGATCAAGTCTATTTTTACTAGGCGTTATTATATTTTGTCAGGTGTCTTCTTACTTTATGCTATAGCCTTTTTTATGAGTGCGTTTTCAACAGCAAAGGTATCAGTATATACAGTTGGAGAGTTTGCGTGGGATAGTGCATTTGCTGAAATGGATAGACTTCTTTTTTTCGGAAAAGATGCTTGGCGTTTTTTTGATTGGCTGTACCAATATCCAGCCTTTATGATGCTACTTAACCTCTTTTATAATGTATGGCTGTTCGCTGTCCTCGGCGTTTTTGCGTTTTTTTGCTTTCAATTACCGAGTCGAGTGAGAAGTACGTACTTATATTCTTGGCTTGCATGTTGGGTGGCTTTAGGTGTCGTGTGCGCAACCCTTTTCTCCTCTGCTGGACCTGCCTTTTTCTCTCGCGTTCATCCAGGTTTAGCCGTTGAACCTTATCAGGATTTGATGGAGAGATTACGAAGTATCGACGCTTACCTTATCGCCTCGGATTATCCCTTTCCTCTGTGGGCGCTATCTATGCAAGACTGGCTATACAATCTTCACGTAGAGCAAGGTGTTAAGGCGGGAGCTGGCATTTCAGCCATGCCAAGCATGCATGTTTCAATGGCGGTATTGATGGCTTTAGGATTAACACATGTCCAAAAATGGATTGGTATTATCTTTTGGTTGTATGCTTTCATCATTTATATCGGCTCTTTTTTATTAGCGTGGCATTATGCAGTCGATGGTATCGTGAGCTTTATATTGACGTTGCTCGTCTGGTATGTTGTTGGTTTATTTGTAAAAGATCCTAAAAGAGTGAGCCCCTATCAATAGCTATTGTATAGCACTTAAGGCTCATCTCTTTTATTAGATATTATCTGACTATTATTCGCGAAGCGCTTTTGCCGCTGCAACCATGTTTTCTAATGCCGGGATCACCTCATCCCATTGGCGCGTTTTTAGGCCGCAATCTGGGTTCACCCACAATCTTTCTTCAGGAATACGGGCGGCGGCTTTCTCCATTAAGCCAAGAATTTGTGCCTGGCTTGGCGTATTGGGGGAGTGAATGTCGTACACGCCTGGGCCGATGTCATTGGGATAGTCAAAGTGATCAAAGGCATCCAGCAGTTCCATATCCGAGCGCGAGGTTTCAATGGTGATCACGTCAGCGTCCATATCCGCAATCGATGCAATAATATCGTTAAACTCGGAGTAGCACATATGGGTGTGGATTTGCGTCTCGTCACTCACGCCATTAGCCGCAATTTTAAACGCATTGATGGCCCAGTCGAGATAGTGTTGCCACTCACTGCGACGAAGAGGTAGGCCTTCACGCAGAGCTGCTTCATCAATTTGAATAATTTTGGTGCCGGCTTTCTCGAGATCTTGCACCTCTTGGCGGATCGCCAGTGCCAGTTGGTTGCAGGTTTGCGCTCGCGGCTGATCATCGCGGACAAACGACCAGTTGAGAATTGTCACCGGTCCGGTAAGCATGCCTTTGAGCGGCTTATCGGTGAGAGATTGTGCGTACTGGGTCCACTCCACGGTCATTGCCTTCGGGCGTTCAATATCACCAAATAAAATCGGCGGCTTCACACAGCGAGAGCCATACGATTGCACCCAACCGAACTGGCTAAACACATAACCATCCAATTGTTCGCCAAAGTATTCCACCATATCGTTACGTTCAGCTTCACCATGAACCAAGACATCAAGCCCGAGAGCTTCTTGCTTTTCCACCGCATGAGCGATCTCTTTGCGCATAATGTCCTGATAGGTCACCGCATCAATCTCGCCTTTTTTGTATTGCAAGCGTGTTTGGCGAATGGTGCTAGTCTGCGGGAATGATCCTATAGTGGTGGTTGGGAAACGCGGTAATTGGAGCTGCTCATGTTGCAAGCGAATACGCTCTGCAAACGGGCGTTGTCGCTTACCCAGATGCGGTGTCATTGCCGCTAATGCGGCTTGCACATTAGGGTTGTGCACGCGTGGTGACTGCTCACGACTCTCAATAGCCTGGCGGTTGTCGGCCAGTGCTTGTTGAACGCTTTGCTTACCATGGTTGAGTGCGCTGGCAAGCACATCCAGCTCCTCGAGTTTTTGATGGGCAAAGGCGAGCCAGTTTTTTACTTCAGGATCGAGCTTGTGTTCGCTCGCCAAATCGACGGGTACATGGAGTAATGAGCAAGAAGGCGCGAGCCAGAGGCGATCCCCTAGAGATTGGTGAATCGGTTCGATCCATTCTAACGTGGCATTGAGATTCGTTTTCCAAACGTTACGGCCATTAATCACCCCCAGAGATAGGACGTGTTGATCGCTAAGCGCTTCACGGTATGCATCCACATCCCCTCGGCCACGAATAGCATCCAAGTGCCAGCCGTCAACAGGCAAGGATTGCGCCAATGGGCGGTTTTCAGCTTGTTCGCCGAAGTAGCTCGCCAGCAATAACTTGACCTTGGTTTGGCTTAATACACGATACGCGGTTTTTAGCGCCGTCTGCCATTCAGGCGTGAGCTCAGTCACCAAAATAGGCTCATCGATTTGGACCCACTCAACGCCTTTTTCTGCCAGGCTGCTTAGAAGCGTTTGATACACGGGCAATAGCTTATCGAGCAGATCCCGCTTATTAGAGGCATCTTTTTCTTTGCCCAGCCACAGATATGTGACGGGGCCGACTAAAACCGGTTTAGCCTGAACACCAGCTTGTTGGGCTTCTTCTATTTGGTTCAACAGGTTGTCAGCATGAAGACTAAACGTTGTTTGCGCGGTAAATTCTGGCACGATGTAGTGATAATTGGTGTCAAACCATTTAGTCATTTCACCAGCGTGGACACACTGGCAACCGGTATCGTTTGCCGAGCGGCCGCGAGCGACGCGGAAGTAGTTATCGAGGGTGTTATCTTGATGATCAGCCACACGGTCAGGGACATTGCCGACTAAAAAGCTGGTATCAAGCACATGGTCATAAAAGGAAAAATCACCCGCTGGTACTGTATCGAGCTTACTTTGTTGGTGCCAATGAGTACGGCGTAGATCCGCCGCCGTATTGGTCAAATCTTGCAGTGATGATTCACCACGCCAGTAACGTTCGAGTGCAAATTTTAGTTCGCGCTGTGCCCCTATGCGGGGAAAACCGAGATTATGAGTTTTAGCCATCTATACGTCCTCCTTTAAGTTGAGTTCAGCATAGGGCTTTCTCGTTATGAACTAAAATGGCATTATTTCATCAATTAATGAAATCTGATCATGGAAAGACATGTTAGAACGTCATCATCTTCATATTTTGCGCGCAATAAAAGAGCAAGGCTCACTGACCGCGGCGGCAGAGACGCTTTATCTCACCCAATCTGCCATTAGCCATGCGATGAAAAAATTAGAAAGTCAGATAGGCGTTAGTCTGTGGAAAAAATCAGGTAGACAATTGCATTTCACTCAGGCTGGTGAGTACTTGCTGACTCTTTCTGAGCGTATGCTTCCGCAGTTTGAGCATGCCGAACAACAGCTCAAACAGTTTGCTCAAGGTCAGCGCGGCACATTACGCATCGGCATGGAATGTCACCCCTGCTATCAGTGGCTGCTTAAGGTGGTTGAGCCTTTCTTGCACCAATGGCCGGATGTGGATGTTGACGTGAAACAGAAGTTCCAATTCGGTGGCCTAGGAGCGCTCTTTGGCCATGACATTGATGTGCTTGTCACGCCGGACCCTCTATTTAAACCTGGTATCGAGTATGTGTCTGTATTTGACTACGAGCTTGTGCTTGTCACCAGCCCACAAAGCCCCTTGGCCGATCAGACATACGTTGAACCTCATCAGCTCACATCAGAAATACTGATCACTTATCCTGTCGATCAGGCTCGTCTCGATGTTTTTACTCAGTTTCTCGCGCCGGCACATTGTGCGCCACGTAAACATAAAACCATTGAAACAACGGATATTATGCTACATATGGTTGCCGCAGGACGAGGCATCGCGGCCTTACCGAAGTGGCTGGCGGAAGAGTACCAACAACAACTTAAATTACATATTCTTCGTATGGGAAAAAGCGGCATCAATAAAGCCATTCATTTAGGAATACGTGCCGGAGAGAGAGATGATTACATCCAAGACTTTATCGAAAAGGCCAGTTCAACCATCATGCAGCGGTATGGCTAAGAGATAAAACACTTAATTCCGTTAAAACCAATATGTAAGGGCATGTGTTCGCGCCGTTTCAAACCTCCATCTAGACTTACGCATTGTCTCAATTTTGAGCCGTACAAAGTGCACATTTCGGAGTAAAATTACTTTCGAAGAAGTCTAATTCCTTAGATAATGCAAGTGATAGGCTTTGAATGCACCTCACATTTTTTATGGATAAAGAGTCCCGGCTATGAAAACAATCTCGCTCTCTCGCAATGTAAACGTCGAAAGTATCCAGGGAAATGGTGTGCTGCTTGTTAATGGCACACCAATGACAGTGACCGAAGGCACGTCCTTTCCGTCTGGAACCGAGCTGGTTCTGCCAGATAACAGTGAGGCTGTTATTGTACTCAGCGACGGAACGTTGCTCGCCGTTGAGGCTCAGGGACAGCAGCCCGGCGCCGTGCTCGATGGATTGCCGCAAGATGTTCAAGATGAAATAGCCGAGATTCAGCAACAAATTCTTGATGGTGAAGGCGAGATCACCATTCAAGAAGATCAAGCAACCGCGGCTGGTGGTGAAGCAACGGGGAGTGGATCATGGAGTTATGTCAATGTTGAGCGCGATGGAAGCGAGACCATTGCGAGCTCCGGGTTTGACTCTGACTCGATTGCCAACAATGCAGGCACGATTGGTACTAACGAAGAAGATGGTTTGGGGCGCTTAGTAGATTCCACTGCTCCTAATGCCCCTGGGGTAACCATCCTCAACGATGCAAACAATGATGGTGTGATTAGCAGCCAAGAAATTGGCGATGGTATTCGTGTGTCTATCGGCCTGACGGGGACCAACGCCAATCCAGGTGATGTACTAACGGTGAACGGACAAACCTTTACCGTGACAGAAGACAATATTACCGACGGCTCTGTTGTCGTGACCCTCCCGGATACGCCCGCAGACGGAGAAACGTTAACCGTAGAAGCCACCATTACCGACACCTCCGGCAACACCTCCGCGCCGGGCAGTGATCAAGCAGACGTTGACCAAACCGCGGATGCAGGCACGGTCAGCGTGAACGACATCACCAACGATGACGTGATCAACGCGCAAGAAGCGGGCGAGACCATCCCGGTCACCGGCAGCGCGAGCGGCGGCGACATCGCCGCAAACGATCAGGTCACCATGACCATCAACGGCACCGAGTACACCACCACCGTGGATGAAAACGGCGAGTGGAGCGTGGACGTGGCCGGCAGCGACCTGGCGGCGGACACCACGACCAGTCAGGGAGGACGACGGATGACAGAGAACTCGGAACACAAGTGTGCAACCAACAAGGCCGAAGCCAAACCAGATGAACAAAAACCAGACACAGCAACCAACA